>NZ_MEEL01000027.1:0-68502 GCF_001724435.1 Microbacterium sp. SCN 69-37 | reverse complement strand
GATCGCGTATCACCTGGGCCTTGCCCGCTCGACGGTCGGCCGGGTGCTGGCCAGGTATGGGATGCCGAAGCTCGTGAACATCGATCAGGCCACCGGGCTGCCAGTCCGCAAGCCGACGCCGAAGCGGTACGAGGTCGCAAGACCGGGCCAGCTGATCCACGTCGACATCAAGAAGCAAGGCCGGATCCCTGATGGCGGCGGCTGGCGCGCCTTCGGCCGCCCACGGGCTGGAGCAGCATCAGGACGATCATCGCGATGAGGATGGCCGTCGTGCTCGCGCGCTCGGCATCCGACCCTCCGGCAGCGAACGCCGCCTCACGCGACACGGACGGCACCGTCACCGTGAACGTGTAGAACGCCGCCGTGCCACCCGACGTCATCAGCACGACCACAACAACGGTCGCCAGCCGTCACGAAACAGATCCGCGAGCCCCGCCGCCGCAGGACGCGTTCGCTCGCTCGGCATCCGTCGGGCGAGAACCAACGTCATGACTCCCGCGAGCGCACCCAGCCCGAACGCGACCCGCCACCCCCACGCCGAAATCTTCGGGAGGACCCGCCGAGGAGCGCCCAGGTCACTCCCGCGCGCGGCTGACCGACATCGGGCGCCGGTGCGGCGGAGTTCATGCGCTCACTGTAGAGCGTTGAGGTCAACCGGGCGACGCACGTTTCTTCGCATCCCTCGGGGCAGACCGGCAGCGGCGGTGTCGTCGCAGTTGATCCGTCCCGGGTCAGACGTTGAAGCGGAACTCCACGACGTCGCCGTCCTGCCGTCGCTCGGCTCGACTCAAGATGATGCGCGCGAGTACGGCAGTCACGAGGGCCACCAGGATCGCAACTCCGAAAGGAAACGGCCACCATCCAGGTCCCACGGCGACTGCGACTACGACCCACGGGAGCGCAGCACCAAGGGCCGCGCCGGTGGTTCCGATTCGGATCCGAGCCACGCTGCTGCGACGCAAGCCGCGATCCCATATCACCACACCAACCACGCCGCCCAAGACCCCGGCGAGGCCGGTGCCTGCGCCCAGCCCACCGCCGAGAATCACCCAATAGACGAAGCCTCCCCAGCCAGCCTGTGCGCGGTAGTCCGCGTTCCCGGCGAGGTACAGTGCAAGCCCGCAAAAGATCCCGAGCACCGCTGACACAACCATCGCCAACCCGAGGGCTGATCGGTAACGCCGCCAGATAGTGCTCACGTGCTCAGATGCCTAACTGTGACGGAACTCCACGACGTCGCCGTCCTGCATGACGTAGTCCTTGCCCTCCAGGCGCGCCTTGCCCTTCGCGCGCGCCTCGGCGACAGACCCGAGCGTGACGAGGTCGTCGAACGAGATCACCTCGGCCTTGATGAAGCCCTTCTCGAAGTCGGTGTGGATCACCCCGGCGGCCTGCGGCGCCTTCCACCCCTTGCCGATCGTCCACGCCCGCGCTTCCTTCGGACCCGCCGTCAAGTACGTCTGCAGCCCCAGCGTGTCGAAACCGATGCGCGCCAGCTGGTCGAGGCCCGACTCGTCCTGCCCGGTGGAGGCAAGCAACTCCGCCGCCTCCTCGGGGTCGAGATCGATCAGCTCCGACTCGATCTTCGCGTCGAGGAACACCGCCTTCGCCGGCGCGACGAGCGCGGCGAGCTCGGCCTTGCGGGCGGCATCCGTCAACACCGCCTCATCGACGTTGAAGACGAAGATGAACGGCTTCGCGGTGAGCAGGCCCAGCTCCTTGATGGGGGCGAGGTCGATCCCGGATGCCGAGAGCAGCACGCCGCGCTGCAGTGCATCGCGCGCCGCGACGGCGGCTTCGAGAACGGCCGGGTCGAGCTTCTTGCCGCGCACTTCCTTCTCGTAGCGGACGATCGCCTTCTCGAGCGTCTCGAGGTCGGCCAGCTGCAGCTCGGCGTTGATGGTCTCCATGTCGGATGCCGGGTCGACCTTGCCGTCCACGTGCACCACGTCGGAGTCCGCGAAGCCGCGCACCACCTGTGCGATGGCATCGGCTTCACGAATGTTCGCCAGGAACTTGTTTCCCAAGCCCTCGCCCTCGCTCGCGCCGCGCACGATGCCCGCGATGTCGACGAACGAGACGGCGGCCGGAAGGGTGCGCTCGCTGCCGAAGACCTCAGCGAGCTTGTCCAGCCGAGGATCGGGAAGATTCACGACGCCCACGTTGGGCTCGATCGTCGCGAACGGATAGTTCGCAGCGAGCACCTGGTTCTTCGTCAGTGCGTTGAACAGAGTCGACTTGCCGACATTGGGAAGACCCACGATTCCGATGGTAAGAGCCACGGGGGTCAAGTCTACGGGGGTGAGCACACCCTCCTCTCCCGCGCCGCCCTGGTTCGTCACCACATCAGACTCCCGAGTAAAGTAAGGGTCACCTATCTTCAAAAGAGAGTGCCGTTATGCCTGTGACTGTCCCTCGCCGCCTCGCGGCGGCATCCGTTCTCGTCATCGCCGCGCTGGGTCTGTCCGCCTGCGCGGGTTCCACCGCGCCCGGCGCATCCTCCTCCACGGATTCGTCCAGCCTCAGCGGCACGTCGATCACCGTCTACAACGCGCAGCACGAAGAACTCACCCAAGCGTGGGCGGACGCCTTCACGAAGAAGACCGGCATCGAGGTGGTTCTGCGTAACGGCAGCGACTCCGAGCTCGGAAACCAGATCGTTCAGGAGGGCTCCGCCTCACCGGCCGACGTCTTCCTCACCGAGAACTCCCCCGCCATGTCCCTCGTCGAGAACGCGGGGCTGCTCGCCCCGGTCGACGCCGCGACGCTGGCAAACGTCCCCACGCAGTACCGCCCCGCCAGTGGCGATTGGACAGGGATCGCAGCACGGTCGACGGTGATGGTCTACAACCCGTCACTCATCTCCTCAGACCAGCTGCCGACATCGATCATGGACTTGCAGAAGCCGGAGTGGAAGGGACGGTGGGCGGCGTCGCCCACCGGAGCGGACTTCCAGGCGATCGTCTCCGCCATCCTGCAGGAGAAGGGCGAGGACGCGACGACCGCGTGGCTCACCGCCATGAAAGAGAACGCCTCTGCGTACAAGGGCAACAGCACCGTCATGAAGGCCGTCAACGCCGGCGAGATCCCGCTCGGCGTGATCTACCACTATTACTGGTTCATCGATCAGTCCAAGACGAAGGAGAACAGCGCCAACACGAAACTGGCCTACTTCGGCCCCCAGGACCCGGGGGCGTTCGTCAGCGTTTCGGGCGGAGGAGTGCTCGCCTCGAGCAAGGACGCCGCCGCCGCGCAGCAGTTCCTCGCCTTCATCACCGGCCCGGACGGACAGCACGTTCTCCGCGACGGCACGAGCTTCGAGTATGCGATCGGCAGCGACGTCGCCTCCAACCCGGCTCTGCCGCCGCTGAGCTCTCTGCAGCCGCCGGCGATCGACCCCTCGACGC
Organism: Microbacterium sp. SCN 69-37; assembly: GCF_001724435.1. Taxonomy (NCBI): domain Bacteria; kingdom Bacillati; phylum Actinomycetota; class Actinomycetes; order Micrococcales; family Microbacteriaceae; genus Microbacterium; species Microbacterium sp. SCN 69-37. The sequence goes on along the minus strand of NZ_MEEL01000027.1, from coordinate 65,095 downwards.
TGAACAGCAAGAAGGTCACCGACCTCATGACGGCCGCGGGGCTGATCTGAGCCTCGCCACCGCCGACCGCCCTGCGGTCAGCCCACCCGTGCAGCGGCACCGCGTGCTCACCACGCCGGTGCCGCTGCTGGCGCTCGCCGTCATCGCGGCGGCGCTGCTGCTCGTCCCCGTCGGCTTCGTCGTGTGGGTCGCCATCTCGGAGGGCTGGTCGCAGCTGAGCACCCAGGTGTTCCGCCCCCGGGTCGGCGAGCTGCTGGCCAACACCCTCGGTCTGCTCGTTCTCGCCGCGCCGCTGTGCGTCGCGGTGGGCGTCGGCGCGGCCTGGGCCGTGGAACGCACGGCCCTGCCCGGCCGGAAGATCTGGGCGATCGCGCTCGCCTCCCCGTTGGCGATGCCCGCATTCGTCGGCGGATACGGCTGGATCTCCGCCGTGCCCTCTCTTCAGGGACTCGGCGGTGGAGTGCTGATCGCGGTCGGCGCCTACTATCCGCTCGTCTACCTCCCGGCCCTGGCCACGCTCCGACGCCTCGATCCGGCGCTCGAGGAGTCGGCCCGCTCGCTCGGGCTCAGTCCGCTCGCAACCTTCTGGCGGGTCGTCCTCCCCCAACTGCGCGTGGCGATCCTCGGCGGCGGACTCGTCGTCGCGCTCCACCTGCTCGCCGAGTACGGCGCCTTCGCGCTGCTGCGCTTCGACACCTTCACCACGGCGATCGTCAGCCAGTTCCAGTCCAGCTTCGCCGGCCCCGCAGCCAACGCGCTCGGCGTCGTCCTCGCGGCCCTCTGCCTCGTGCTGCTCGTCGGTGAAGCGAGCGCTCGCGGTCGGCTGCGGTACGCGCGGATCGGACGCGGCGCCGCGCGGCCCGCCGTCCCCTACCGGCTGGGTCGGGCGGCGATCCCCGTCACGGCGGCGCTCAGCGGCATCCTAATCCTCGCCGTCGGCATTCCCGGCGCGAGCCTGCTGCGGTGGGCGCTGCGCCCCGAGGGCTGGCAGAGCATCCATCTGCTGCCGGCACTCACCCAGACCCTTCTGCTGTCGGGCGGCGGAGCGCTCGCCGCGACCGTCGTCGCCCTCCCCTGCGCCTGGTTGAGCGTGCGGCACCCCAGCCGCCTCGCCCGCGGCATCGAGGGCGCGATGTACCTGGCCAGCAGCCTGCCGACGATCATCGTCGCGCTCGCGCTGGTCACGGTGACCCTTCGCGTCGTTCCCGGGCTGTACCAGACGCCCGCAACCGTCATCGCGGCCTACGTCATCGTGTTCCTCCCCCGTGCACTGGTGAGCCTTCGCAGCGGCTTGGCGCAGGTGCCCCCGCGCCTCGAGGAAGCAGCGCAGACCCTCGGCCGGACGCGGTTCGCGGCGACGGTCGAGGTGACGGCGCCGCTGATGGCATCGTCGTTCGGTGCGGCGTTGGCCCTCGTGGGCCTCGGCTGCGCGAACGAGCTGACGGCGACCCTCCTGCTGGCACCCAGCGGAACGCGCACCCTCGCCACCCAGTTCTGGTCGGAGACCTCGAACGCCGACTTCGTCGCCGGTGCCCCGTATGCGATCATGCTCATCGTGCTGTCGGTCCCGAGCGTCGCCCTCCTTCTCGCCGATGCCCGACGGCGGAGCGATCGATGACCTCGTTGACGGTCACGGATGCCGGTGTCCGCCTCGGTGGCGATCTCGTGCTCGCCGGCGTGCACCTGTCCGTCCCCGACGGGGAGCGACTCGCGATCGTGGGCCCGTCGGGAAGCGGCAAGTCCACACTGCTGCGCGCGATCGCCGGGTTCGAGCGCATCGCGGCCGGCGAGATCCGTCTGGGCGACGAGGTCGCCGCCACGGCGACACGCCACCTGGCCCCGCATCGGCGACGGATCGGCTACGTCGCGCAGGACGGCGCTCTCTTCCCGCACCTCACCGCACGACGCAACATCGCCTTCGGGCTCCGGGGCTCAGCGAGCGGCGAGCGCGCCGGTGCGGTCGCGGCCGCCGCAGCGCTCGCCGGCATCGAGCCCGAGCTCCTCGACCGCTATCCCCACGAGATCTCCGGGGGTCAGCAGCAGCGCGTCTCTCTCGCTCGCGCTCTCGCCCCGCACCCGCGCGTGCTTCTGCTCGACGAGCCCTTCAGCGCGCTCGACACCGAACTGCGCGCGCAGGTGCGCACACAGGTCGTCGATGCGCTGACGCGGGCGCAGGTCACGAGCGTCCTCGTGACCCACGACCCCGAAGAGGCACTCGCCTTCGGGCACTCCGTCGCCGTCCTCGACGACGGACGGCTGCAGCAGGCCGGTGTGTGCGCGGACGTGTTCTCGCGTCCTGTCTCCGCATCCGTGGCGCGTCTGCTCGGCGACACGGTCCTGCTTGCGGGCGCGAAGACCGCGACCGGTGGGTTCCGCTGCCCGCTCGGCACGCTCACCGTGGAGGCCGACTTCTCCGACGGCTCATCGATGGTCGTCGCCATGGTGCGCCCGACTCAACTCAGACTGACGACGGATGCCGGGGCGGCGCCTGCCCGTGTGATCGCCATCGCGGTCGTGGGCGCGACAGCCACCGCCACGATCGCCTGTGCCGACGGCACCACGGTCGGCGTGCCGCTGCGCGCCGTCGGGTCGCCGCTGCCCGCCGTCGGCGACGACGTCCGGATCACCGTCGACGGCGGCACCGTCGTCTACGCGGCCTGACACCTCGGCGCGGCGTCCGCTCGCTCATCGGCGGATGCTGCGGAACGCCTCGGTGCGATACGGCAGGTCGACGATCTCGACCCCGTCCTCACCCCGGTGACACGACGCGGCGAAGAGCTCCTCGACCTCGCGAGGATGCGGTCCCGCTCCGAGGGCGTGGCGGTGATGACGTAACTGCGCGAGCGCACCATGGCCGCGAGCGCTGACCGCGTCAGTCGTCGCGACCATCGCCAGCTCTCATGCTCGAGCGCGCCGAAGGGTGCGGCGACGGCCGGCCCCGCGCCGGACAGAAGCTCTTCAGCGTGACTGCCCTTCATGATGGCGCCGAGGCGGGCCACCCACGGCGTGCTCACGTCGCGGATGTTCCAGACCAGACCGAGGACGCCGCCGGGCCTCAGGACGCGTCCCACCTCGGCGGATGCCGCGACCACATCGACCCAGTGCCACGCCTGACCCAAGACGACGGCGTCGACGCTCTCATCGGGAAGGTTCATGCGTTCCGCGGCGCCGATCAGCGTCTCCACGGCCGGAAGGGCCTCTCTCAGGGTGGCGAGCATCGCGGCATCCGGTTCCACGGCGATCACGTCGGCCCCCGCATCGAGCAGCGCGGCGGTGAGCTTTCCGGTACCCGCCCCGACATCCGCAACGCGCGGATGTTCACCGGCGGGAGCCAACAACCACTCCACGGCCGCCGCCGGGTACGACGGCCGGCCCGTCTGGTACTCCCCCGCCGCCGAGCCGAAGCTGAGCGCCATCTCGTCGCGTGTCGCCATGGGGCGACCCTACGCCTGCAACCTCTTGCAACCTCGACGTTCCTACCGTCGAGACATCGGGCGGAACGGCTCCGCCGAGAGGAAGTGATGTCAATGACGACTCTGACCGACACCCCTGCTGCCGCCGCGACCGAGGCGATCGCCACGACCATGCGCGCCGCGGTGGTTACCGCGCCCGGCGAGCCGCTGATCGTCTCCGACGTGCCGGTCCCGCGCCCCGGCCCCGGCCAGGCACTCGTGCGCGTGATCACCAGCGGCGTCTGCCACACCGACCTTCACGCGGCGCGCGGCGATTGGCCGGTCGCCCCGAAGGCCGATCTCATCCCCGGACACGAAGGCTACGGCGAGGTCGTCGCGCTCGGCCCCGGCGTGACGACGCTCACCGTCGGCCAGAAGGTCGGCAATGCCTGGCTGTGGTCGGCGTGCGGAACGTGCGAGTACTGCCGCACCGGATGGGAGACGCTGTGCCCGGCGCAGCAGAACGGCGGATACTCGATGGACGGGAGCTTCGGCGAGTTCATGCTCGTTGATGAGAAGTACGCCGCGCGGATCCCCGACGGCGCCGACCCGGTCGAGGTCGCCCCGATCCTCTGCGCCGGGGTCACGGTGTACAAGGGGTTGAAGATGACCTGCGTGCGACCGGGCGAGTGGGTGACCATCTCGGGCATCGGCGGGCTCGGTCACATCGCGGTGCAGTACGCACGGGCGATGGGCATGCGCGTGGCTGCCGTGGATGTCGACGACGCCAAGCTGGAACTCGCTCGCCGCCACGGCGCAGAGGTCACGGTCAACGCCGCGCAGACCGATCCCGGCGCCGCGATCTCCGAGCACACGGGAGGAACGCACGGCGTCCTCGTCACCGCGGTGCACCCTAGAGCCTTCGACCAGGCGCTCAGCGTCGTGCGGCGGGGAGCCACGATCGTCTTCAACGGTCTGCCGCCCGGGACCTTCGACGCCGACATCTTCGACATCGTGCTGCGCGCGATCACGATCCGCGGCTCGATCGTCGGAACCCGGCAGGACATGATCGAGGCGCTCGACTTCTACGCGCGCGGTCAGATCCACCCGACCGTGCACGTGGAGAACCTCGAGGACGTCAACGACATCTTCGAGCGGATGGAGAAGGGCCAGATCGACGGTCGCATCGTCATGCGGTACTGATCCGGCCGCAACGACCGGCGGGGAGCGAGCGCAGCAGGTTCGCTCCCCGCTCGGCACGTCGGGGCCACGTGCGCCCCGCGGCGCGCCTGCCGCCGCCGCGGGGCATCGACGCGCACAGTAGAGCTGTGGCCTTGGACTTCACCGCGATCGACTTCGAGACGGCGAACTCTTCGAGCGCCTCGGCGTGCGCCGTCGGTCTCACGCGTGTCCGCGATGGTCGTGTCGTCGAGACGGCGGGCTGGCTCATCAAGCCCCCGCCGGGCCACGACCGGTTCTTCGAGCTGAACATCGGCATCCACGGCATCCATCCCGAGGATGTCGTCGATGCGCCGGCGTGGGTCGACCAGCTCACCGCCCTCGACGCCTTCATCGGTGACGATGTCGTCGTGGCGCACAACGCCGGTTTCGACATGAGCGTCCTGCGACGCGCCTGCGAGGCGACGGATGCCGCGTGTCCGTCGTACCGCTACCTGTGCAGCCTGCAGATCGCCCGCAAGACCTACGACCTCGCCTCGTATCGACTGCCCTCGGTAGCCGCTGCTGCGGGCTTCCTCGACTTCGCCCACCACGACGCCGCGTCCGACGCGCTCGCCTGCGCGCACATCATGATCGACGCGGCGGCCCGTGCCGGTGTGCACGACGTCGTCGAACTCGCCATGCTGCTCGGCGTGCGCGTCCCCCGCCTCGCCGGCAGCGGTCGGCTCACACCCGTCGCCGGCCCGGTCGGCTGAACGGCCCCTCACGCGGACTCACCGCGCGGCGCCCGTCGATGTCGGAGGGGTGCGCCACTGTGGAGTCATGGACGCCTTCATCGTCATCGTCGTCGGAGTTCTCTGCCTGATCGCCGGCGCCGTCGGAGGTTGGATCACCGCCGGCGCGCGCGCCGCAGAGCGCACCGCGCGCGAGAACGCAGATCTGGCGGCACGGCTGGCTGCCGCGGAGACCTCCGCTCGCGCCCTGAACGTGCAGCTCGAGCATGAGCGCACGCTCACCCGGGATCTCGGCGCTCAGGCCCGTGCTGACCTCAGCGCGCAGCAGGAACGTGAACGCCGCGATCAACTGGTCCTTCGCGCGCTGGCGCCGGTGCAGGAGTCCCTGCAGACGATGCAGCAGAAGGTGACCGACCTCGAACGCGATCGCCAGAGTCAGTACGGCTCTCTCGTCGAGCAGCTGCGCGCGGCCCGCGCCAGCGATGAGGCGCTCCGGGCGACCACCGAGTCCCTCGCGGGCGCCCTGCGTTCCAACGTGACACGCGGCGTCTGGGGCGAGACGCAGTTGCGGCGCGTGGTCGAATCAGCGGGGCTGAGCCGCTACGTCGACTTCGATCTGCAGACGTCGGTGACCTCCCACGCCGGCGATGGCAGACCCGACATGATCGTTCGCCTGCCGGGCGGCATGTCGCTGGCGGTCGACGCCAAGGTGCCGCTCGATGCCTATATCGAAGCATCGGCGATTGCGATCACCGCGACCGGCGAGGAGGCCACCCGTCGTGCGGGTCTGCTCCAACGTCATGTGCGGGCCGTCCGCGCCCATGTCGACGCACTCGCCAAGAAGTCGTACTGGTCGGGACTGGACTCGAGCCCGGAGTTCGTCGTGTGCTTCCTGCCCAACGAGGCGTTGCTCGCGACCGCACTCGAGGAGGATCCGACGCTGCTCGATCACGCGTTCCGCCAGCGTGTGGCGCTCGCCTCTCCCGTGAACCTGTGGGCCGTCCTGAAGACGGTGGCCTACACCTGGACCCAGCAGGAGGTCTCCACGGAGGCCCGCCGCCTCTTCGAGCTGGGAACCGAGCTGTACCAGCGGCTGGGAGGACTTGCCGGGCACGCCGAGGATCTCCGCCGCGCCATCGAGCGAACGGTCGACACCTATAACCGCTTCACCGGATCACTCGAGTCGCGCGTTCTCGTCACGGCACGGAAGTTCCCCGGGATCGACGAGACGAAGCTGGATGCCGCGGCTGCTCCCGCGTCGATCGAGAAGACACCGCGAAAGCTCGTCGCCCCGGAGCTGATGGTGGACTCGGCCGACGCCGACGCCGACGAAGCCGCAACGGGTATCGCAGCAGATCTCGGCTCGCTCAGGGACCGGCTGTGAACGGAGGCGCGCTCAGACGGGAAACAGGTTGAGCAGCCCGACGACAGACAGGGAGACCGCGACGAACGCGCCGATCATCCACCACGCACTGACCTGGTGACCATCCGGCATCCGGCGACGCAACAGCACGTCGGGTCGGCGTGCGGGGTCCACGGGAACGCTCACCTGACCCGTTCTGGGACTGCTGGATGCTGCGGACATGTGACCCCCGGACTGCGTGGAAACGTCTGTGTCGCCGGTGACACCGTTGCCCATTGTGCCAGAGGTACGGCTGTCGCGTCGCCCATACCGGGCGCGCCGCGCCGATGATCTGGTCCGCGCTCAGAGCCACTTCGACGTGAGATGCTCCGAGGAGATGCGCCGCAGCGTGCCCGAAGCCCCCCGCAGAACGACGCTCTCCGTATAGACGAAGTCGCCGTCGCGGCGAACACCGGCGACGAGTTCACCGTTCGTGACGCCGGTGGCCACGAAGATCGTGTTGCGCCCGGTGACCAGTTCGTCGGCCTCGTAGACGTACCCGTCGAGCTTCAGACCCGCATCGGTTCCGCGCTGCTTCTCGTCGTCGTCGCGCGGCCAGAGACGTCCTTGAATGTGGCCGCCGAGCGCCTTGATCGCGCAGGTGGTCGCGACGCCTTCGGGGCTGCCTCCGATGCCGATGCACATGTCGGTACGGGCGTTGTGCCGTGCCGCATTGATTCCGCCGGCGACGTCACCGTCGCTCATCAGCCGCGTTCCGGCGCCGGCTTCGCGGATCTCCTCGATGAGTCGGGCATGGCGCGGCCGGTTGAGCACCGAGACCACGAGCTCGTCGACCGGCTTGCCGAGCGCTTTTGCCAGCAGGCGGATGTTCTCTCCGACGGGAAGGCGAATGTCCACGACGCCCACTCCGGCGGGACCCGTGACGATCTTGTCCATGTAGAACACGCTGGACGCATCCAGCATGGAGCCGCGGTCGGAGACGGCGAGGACGGAGAGGGCGTTGTTGCGGCCTTCGGCGGTCAGCGACGTTCCGTCGATAGGATCGACGGCGACGTCGCACTGGGGGCCGCGCCCCGTTCCCACGTGTTCACCGTTGAAGAGCATGGGGGCATTGTCTTTCTCGCCCTCCCCGATGACGATGACGCCGTCGAAGTTCACCGTGGTCAGGAATGCCCGCATGGCGTCGACGGCCGCCCCGTCCGCCTTCTCTTTCTGTCCGCGACCGATGAACGGCACGGAGCGAATGGCCGCCGCCTCGGTTGCGCGCACCAATTCCATCGCCAGGTTTCGGTCGGGGTGCAAAGGGCTCATGTCCGCGGTCAGGCTCACCATGACGCCAGCCTAGGCGGCTCCGCGTCGCAGACGCGGTGTTTTCAGCCAATGCCTGAGGAAGGATGTGCACTTCTTATCGCTGTGGCAAGGCCGACCCGGCGCTTTTGCCTGGCGGGGGCCTCACCGACGTCGCTGGTGCTTCGATAGGCTGTGCCAGGAATCCCCGCAGAACTGAGGAGCAGAAATGCCTGTCGCCACCCCTGAGCAATACGCCGAGATGCTGGACCGCGCGAAGGCCGGTGGCTACGCGTTCCCCGCGATCAACGCCGCCAGCTCGCAGTCGATCAACGCGATCCTGCAGGGTCTGACCGAAGCCGGATCCGACGGCATCATCCAGGTGACCACCGGCGGAGCCGACTATTTCGCGGGCCACACCGTGAAGGGTCGCGCCACCGGTGCGCTCGCGTTCGCGAAGTTCGCGACCGAGGTCGCCAAGAACTACCCGATCACGGTGGCGCTGCACACCGACCACTGCCCCAAGCCCGCCCTCGAGGACTTCGTGCTCCCGCTGATCGCGGCATCCGAGGAGGAGGTCCGCGCCGGTCGCAACCCCATCTTCCAGTCGCACATGTGGGACGGGTCGGCTGTTGCGCTCGACGAGAACATCGCCATCGCGAAGGAGTTGCTGCCTCGCATGAAGAACATCAACGCGATTCTCGAGGTCGAGATCGGCGTGGTCGGCGGCGAAGAGGACGGCGTCAAGCACGAGGGCTCCAACGAGGCGCTCTACACGACCACCGCCGACGTGTCTCGATTCGTCGAGGCGCTCGGCCTCGGCGAGAACGGCCGCTATATCGCCGCTCTGACGTTCGGCAATGTGCACGGCGTCTACAAGCCCGGCAACGTGAAGCTGCGCCCCGAGCTGCTCGGCGAGATCCAGGCGGGCATCGCGGAGCGCTTCGGCACCGACGCGAAGCCCCTCGACCTGGTCTTCCACGGTGGCAGCGGCTCGACGCCGGAGGAGATCGCGACCGCCGTGGCCAACGGTGTCGTCAAGATGAACATCGACACCGACACGCAGTACGCCTTCACCCGTTCGGTCGCCGGCTTCATGTTCAGCAACTACGACGGCGTGTTGAAGGTCGACGGCGAGGTGGGCAACAAGAAGGTCTACGACCCGCGTGCCTGGGGCAAGGTGGCCGAGACGGCCATGGCCGCTCGCGTCGTCGAGGCGACACAGCAGCTCGGTTCGGCTGGTCACTCCATCAGCCTCTGATCCGCATCGAAGACGCCCCCGGAGCTCACGTCTCCGGGGGCGTTTCTCGTCGGTATCCGGCGCCGCGATGTGCGGTGCCGCGCCGCGCTGAAGGCGGGTGCGGTCGCTGCGATCAGGCAGGGTCGACGTACGCGTCGAGCAGTCCCGGAGCACCGTCGGGCACGCGGATCACCCGGATGGGATCGCCCGCGCGGACGGAGCCCGTACGCACGACGCGCAGGTAGGGACCGAGCCGCCGTTCTGCCGAGAACCGCCGCACCCAGCCGCGTTCCGCCGACCGGTCGACGGTGCGCACCCAGCGGGCGAAGGTCTGGCACGGTGTCCGCGGCATCGTCACCTCGACGACGGCCGTCTCCCCGATCCGCCACTGCTCGCCGATACGGGCACGATTGACGTCGAGCCCCTCGACACGGAGGTTCTCGCCGAACCATCCGGGCGGGAGAGGCGCCCGCAGCTGCGTCTCCCAGAACTCGGCGTCCTCCTGCGCGTACGCATACAGAGCCTTGTCCAGGCCACCATGGTGCTTCCGATTCGCCTGCACATCGGCATACGCGCCGTAGCGTCCGAGGCGCACCGCCCCGTCGACCGCGGCCTTATCGATCGCTGTCACACCGAGTGATCCGGCGTCAGGGCGCAGCGCCCGTACGACGCAGACGGCGAGAAGGCGCCCCGTGTCGCTCATCGGGCGAAGTGGGTGACGATTGCAGGGTCGCCGAGCAGCGGCACCGTCAGGCACACCGTGGCGAGGATGAAGGTCACGATCGCCCCGGCGAGGGGAATCCACCATGACAGGCGACGCGCACGCAGCGACACCCACGACAGCAACGCGGTGAGCATCCACCCGCCGATGAAGACGAAGGCGCCGATACGACCCCACAGCTCGCCCTGCGCCGTGTTGGTGAAGGTCGCGTCGATGCCGGCCACCTGCATCCAGGTCTGTGCGAACCCGGAGAAGTCCCACAGCTGCGGCACCGCGCTGACGACGGTCACGAGACCGTACACGAGAAGGGCGAACGTGATGATGCGGTCCGCGGCGCGCGTCGGGCGCGCGGCAGCCGTCGTGGCGGGCGCGGTGGGCGGGTGCGCGCGGCTCGGCACCGTGTGCGGCAGCGCCGGATGCGGCGAGACGGAAGCCGTCTCGGGCTGCTGGATGCGCGCCCGCTGCTCCTCCGGGCTCGCATACTCGCCGTACTGCGGACGCGGGCGCGGCGTCTGCGCGTGCGTCGACGATCCGGTCGGGTCGGTCATCCGCGCGACCGCCCGCCCAGTGCACGGTCGTCCCGACGTCCACTCGCATCCTGGCGGAGCTCCTTGGGAAGCGAGAACATCAGATCCTCCTCCGCCGTCCGCACCTGCTCGACGTCGGCATAGCCGGCGCCCGCGAGGTCGGCCAGCACCTCTTGCACGAGCACCTCGGGCACCGAGGCGCCGCTGGTGACGCCCACCGTCTCGACGCCGTCGAGCCAGTCCTGCTGGATCTCGTGGGCGTAGTCGACGCGGTAGGCCGCCTTCGCCCCGTACTCCAGCGCCACCTCGACGAGTCGGACCGAGTTGGAGGAGTTCGCCGAACCGACGACGATGACGAGGTCGGCATCCTTGGCGACCTTCTTGATGGCGACCTGGCGGTTCTGCGTGGCGTAGCAGATGTCGTCCGACGGCGGATCCTGAAGCTCGGGAAAACGCTCGCGCAGACGGCGAACCGTCTCCATGGTCTCGTCGACCGAGAGCGTCGTCTGCGACAGCCAGACGACCTTCGCCGGATCTTTCACGACGACCCGATCGGCTTCCTCGGGCGAGTTGACGACGGTGACGTGGTCGGGGGCCTCTCCTGCCGTTCCCTCGACCTCTTCATGGCCGTCGTGGCCGATGAGCAGGATCTCGAAGTCGTCGCGGGCGAAGCGCACCGCCTCGCGGTGCACCTTCGTCACGAGGGGACAGGTGGCGTCGATGGCCTGAAGGCCCCGATCGGATGCCGTGTTCACGACAGCGGGCGAGACGCCGTGCGCGCTGAAGACGACGTGGGCGCCTTCGGGCACCTCGTCGACCTCCTCGACGAAGACGGCCCCCTTCGCCTCGAGCTCGGTGACGACGTGGATGTTGTGCACGATCTGCTTGCGCACGTAGACGGGCGCGCCGTAGCGCTCCAGCGCCTTCTCGACCGCGATCACTGCGCGGTCGACGCCGGCGCAGTACCCTCGCGGCGAGGCGAGGAGCACCCGCTTGTGTCCGGGGACCGGGTTATCCTGAAGCCGTCCGAGCGGGCCTGGAACATGGGGCGTCGGAAGACGGATGGCTGTGCTGCTCACCCCTTGATTCTAGGGAGAGCGGGCTGAGTGAGGGCCGCATGCGCGCGGCGGAAAGGCATCGATGGCATCGTTCGCGTCCGCTCCCGGGCACGTCCCTCCCCCCGATGCGGTCGCACCGCGAGAGTCGCGCGCGGACGCACCGACGTCGGTCTCGCGTCTGAACGAGACCATCCGCGGGTTCGTCTCGACGTGGGGATCCGTCTGGGTCGAGGGTGAGATCACCGCATGGAACCTTCGCGGCGGACACGTCTTCGGGCGTTTGAAGGACGCGAACGGCGACGCGATGCTCTCGTTCCGTCTGTGGTCATCGACCCTGCAGCGCCTGCCCGACGACCTCAAGGTCGGCGACCTCGTGGTGGCGTGCGTGAAGAGCGACTTCTTCGTGAAGACCGGGGACTTCACCTTCACCGTCTCCGCGATGCGCCACACGGGCCTCGGCGATCAGCTCGAGCGACTCGAGAAGCTCCGCGGGCAGCTCCGGGCGGAGGGGCTGTTCGACCCCGCCCGCAAGAAGCGCCTCCCCTTTCTCCCGCAACTCGTCGGCCTCATCACCGGTGAGCGCAGCGACGCCGAGAAGGATGTTCACCGCAACGCCGAACTGCGCTGGCCGGGCGTCCGCTTCCGCACGATCCACGCCGCCGTCCAGGGCGAGCGCTGCGTTCCCGAAACGATCGCGGCGCTCACGGCGCTCGACGCCGACCCGGAGGTCGACGTGATCATCATCGCCCGCGGCGGCGGCGATCCGCAGACCCTGCTCGGCTTCAGCGATGAACGCCTGGTGCGTGCGGTGGCCGCGGCATCCACCCCGGTCGTCTCCGCGATCGGCCACGAGAACGACCATCCCCTGCTCGACGACGTCGCGGACGTGCGGGCGTCGACACCGACGGATGCCGCCAAGCGGGTCGTTCCCGACGTCGCGGAGCAGCGCGCGCTCGTCAACCAGCTGCGCTCGCGCGCGCGCACCCGTCTGACGCAGCGGGTCGGGCACGATATCGCCCAGCTCGAACAGCTGCGCTCGCGTCCCGTGCTGCGCGCGCCCGAGTCGCTGCTCACACCCCGCACCCACGAGCTCTGGACCCTCGTCTCGCGCGGCCGCGACCTCGTGCACCGACGGATGGATGCCGCGGAACGCACGACGGCGCAGCTGCGCGCGTCCCTGCGCGCCCTCTCCCCCGGTGCGACGCTCGAGCGTGGCTACGCCATCGCGCATCTGGAGGCCGGCGTCATCGTCCGCGACGCTCGTCAGGTACCGGCCGGCACCGCGGTGACAGTGACCGTCGCGGAGGGCTCATTCACCGCCCGCTCGGAGGGCCCGCTCGCAGAAGACGTCGGCGGGTCGGCCTAGAATGGACGCCATGACCAGCGACACGGCCACCGACGTCGCCGATCTGTCCTTCGAGCAGGCCCGGGACGAACTCGTCCGTGTCGTCGCCGAACTCGAGCAGGGCGCCCCGACCCTCGAGCAGTCGCTCGCCCTCTGGACCCGGGGCGAGGCTCTCGCTGCGCGGTGCGAGGAGTGGCTGCTCGGCGCGAAGCGGCTTCTCGATGCCGCCCGTCCCGCGGACGCGGACTCGTGATGGCATCGGCTCCTCGCATCGTCGCGGAACTCGGCCGTCCCGAGACACCCGCCGAGACCGCCGACCGCAAGGCGGCCGCGTCGCGGGCCTACCGCCAGAGCAAGACCTTCCGCAACCTGGTGGCTGCCCTCCTCGTCACGATGGCCGTCGTCGCCGTGGTCTACTTCGGCGTGCCCCGCGGTTCGCTTCCCGACCCCGAGGAAGCGGACGTGGCCGCAGCCGCGCAGAGCGCGTCGGCATCCATCGGCCATCCCCTCCTGGTTCCTGTCGTCCCCGAGAACTGGCGCGCCAACTCGGCGCGACTGGAGGGCTCGATGTGGCGCGTCGTGTATGCACCGCCGAGCGGCTACGTGCGCGTGGCACAGGGCGTCGACGCCGACGCCGGATGGGCGACGAAGGTGCTGGGCGGGTTCGCGCCCTCCGGCAGCGTCACCATCGACGGGATCGCCTGGGACGAGTACACGATCCCTGCCGCCGCCCGCACCGACACGGTCTCGTACGCCATCTCGACGAGTGCCGGCTCCGACACGGTGCTGATCTACGGGGCGACCGACGCCGCAACGGCCGCCGTCGCGGCGTCGGGCGTCACCGATCAGATTCTGACCATGCGCGAGGAGAAGAGATGAACGCAACCGTCCGCCCCACCCCTTCGCTCGTCTGGGAGGAGATGCTCGAGGGCAACGCCCGTTTCGTCGCAGGTGAGCCGCGCCATCCGCGACAGGACGTCGAGCGGCGCAACGAGCTCGCTGCCGCCCAGACCCCGCGGGCCGCGCTGTTCGGCTGTGCGGATTCACGCCTGGCGGCGGAGATCATCTTCGATCAGGGCCTCGGCGACCTGTTCGTCGTCCGTAACGCCGGCCAGGTCGCCTCGGACTCCGCGGTGGCCAGCCTGGAGTATGCCGTCGCGGCGCTGGATGTCTCGCTCATCATCGTGCTCGCACACGACGCGTGCGGTGCCGTGCGCGCCGCGATCGACTCCACCGCACTCGGCTCCCCCGAACTCCCCCCGCACATCTGGCGCCTGATCGCGCGCATCGTGCCGGCGGCACGCACCGTGCTCCGCGATGCCGGCGGCGAGGTCGACCCGCGGGAGCTGGACGCCGAAGACGTCGGACGGGAGCACCTCAAGAACACGGTCGACGACCTGCTCTCCTCGTCGCGGCTCATCGCCGACGCCGTCGCCGAGGGCCGACTGGGCATCGTGGGCGCGAACTACCGGCTGAGCGAGGGCACGGCGGTGCCGCACGTCGCCGTAGGCCTCCAGACGGCCTGAGCCGGGCGCCCGGCCGACACCACAACCGAAGACGCACAGGAAACGAGGACGTGACCGCAATGACCGAGACCACCGAGTACCGCATCGAACACGACACGATGGGCGAGGTGCGCGTGCCGAAGGACGCTCTCTACGCCGCACAGACCCAGCGCGCCGTGGAGAACTTCCCGATCTCGGGCACCGGGCTGGAGTCGACGCAGATCGCCGCGCTTGCGCGCATCAAGAAGGCCGCGGCGCTGGCCAACAAGGAACTTGGAACCCTTGATGGCGCGATCGCCGATGCGATCGCGGCTGCCGCCGACGACGTCATCACCGGTCGATACGACGCCCACTTCCCCGTGGACACATACCAGACGGGATCGGGCACCTCGTCGAACATGAACATGAACGAGGTACTCGCCTCACTCGCGACGCAGAAGCTCGGCGCGCCGGTGCATCCGAACGATCACGTCAATGCATCGCAGTCGTCCAACGACGTCTTCCCGACCTCCGTCCACATCGCCGTCACACAGGCGCTCATCGACGACCTCATCCCCGCCCTCGACCACCTCGCTGTCGCCCTGGAGGCGAAGGCGCTCCTGTGGAAGGACGCCGTGAAGTCGGGCCGCACGCACCTCATGGATGCGACTCCCGTGACCCTCGGGCAGGAGTTCGGGGGGTATGCGCGCCAGATCCGCCTCGGCATCGAGCGGGTGCGTGCCGTGCTTCCCCGCGTGGGCGAGGTGCCGTTGGGCGGCACGGCCGTCGGCACCGGCATCAACACACCACTCGGCTTCCCGCAGAAGGTCATCGCGCTCCTGGCCGAAGAGACCGAACTTCCCATCACCGAAGCGCACGACCACTTCGAGGCGCAGGCCAACCGCGACGGCCTGGTCGAGGCATCCGGCGCCCTGCGCACGATCGCGGTCTCGCTGACGAAGATCAATAACGACCTGCGATGGATGGGATCGGGCCCCAACACCGGCCTCGGCGAGTTGCACATCCCCGACCTGCAGCCCGGGTCCTCGATCATGCCCGGCAAGGTGAACCCGGTCGTCCCCGAGGCGACCCTCATGGTGTGCGCGCGCGTGATCGGCAACGACGCGACGGTGGCCTGGGCGGGCGCATCCGGCTCGTTCGAGCTGAACGTCGCGATCCCGGTCATGGGCACGGCCCTGCTGGAGTCGATCCGCCTGCTGTCGAACGCGATGCGCGTGCTGGCCGACAAGACGGTCGACGGTCTGGAAGCGAACCTCGAGCGCGCCGCCGCCTTCGCCGGGATGTCGCCGTCGATCGTGACCCCGCTCAACAAGCTCATCGGCTACGAAGCGGCGGCGAAGATCGCCAAGCACGCCGTCGCCAAGGGCATCACGGTGCGCGAGGCTGTGATCGACCTCGGCTACGTCGAAAGAGGAGAGCTGACCGAGGAGCAACTCGACACGAAGCTCGACCTTCTGTCGATGACGCACCCCGGCTGATCGCCTGCTCCCCCTGTCGGGTTCATAATCAGAGGGTGAATCGCGCCGTCCGCCCTCCCCGTGCGGCAAGGCGCGCACGCGGGCTCGGCGTCGTCCTGGCCGTGGTCGCGGCGGGATTCGGACTGACGGCGGTCGCGCTGCTCTCGGTCCACGCCGCGACCGGCGCGCCGACCACCTGGGTCTCGGTCGTCGTCTTCGCCGCTGCAGCGGCTCTGACACTCGCGGTGACGGCACTGGTGGGCTGGCTGCTCCTGGACGAGAGACGCCAGACGCCAGAGCTGCCTGACGGCCTCGAGAGCCCCGATGCTCTCTTCGACGCCCAGCGCCGGCTCCTGGACGACGTGCGACACGAGTTGAAGACGCCGATCACGATCGTGCGCGGACACCTGGAGCTCATGGATGCCGCCGACCCCTCCGACGTCGCGGCGACGCGTGCGCTCGGCATCGCCGAACTCGATCGCATGACGCGCTTGATCGGCGACATCGACCTGCTGGCCGCCGTCGAAAGCGACAGCTTCACAATGGGAGATGTCGATCTGGACGCGCTGACCCGACGCGTCGCGGAGCTGGTCGCCGTCATCGCGGACCACGACTGGGGGGTCGAGCAACGCGCAGCAGGGATCATCCACGGCGACCGTGATCGCCTCCTGCAGGCGTGGCTGCAACTGGCCGACAACGCGGCGAAGTACACCCCCGCCGGCTCGGCGATCGAGATCGGCAGCGCCGTGCATCCCTCCGGAGCTCAGCTGTGGGTGCGCGATCACGGCCCGGGAATCGCGCCCGCCGTCCGCCACCGCATCTTCCGTCGCTTCGACCGCGGCACGGGCAAGCGGTCGGTCGGCGGATCGGGCCTCGGCCTCGCCATCGTCGACGCGATCGCGAAGGCCCACGGCGGTCACTGCACCGTGGCCGACACGCCGGGTGGCGGTGCCACCTTCACCATCGAGATCCCCATCGGCACGCAGGCGACGCTGCCCACACCGGTGCGTGCGGGGGATGTCGTCCAACAACGGGAGGCCTCCGGATGACTCGCATCCTCATCGTCGACGACGAGCCGCATATCGTGTCGATGGTCACGCGCGCCCTGTCGGCCGAAGGGTATGAGACGACCGCCTGCGAGGACGGCGCCGCCGGGCTCGAACGCGCGTCGCGAGGCGACATCGACCTCGTGATCCTCGACGTCGGGCTGCCGGGCATGGACGGATTCGAGGTTCTCCGGCGCCTGCGCGGCGACGGGCAGTCCCTCCCGGTCATCATGCTGACGGCTCGCAGTTCGGCCCGCGACGCGGTGGACGGTCTGGATGCCGGGGCCAGCGACTACGTTCCGAAGCCGTTCTCCCTCGCGGAGCTGATGGCGCGCGTGCGCTCGCGTCTTCGGGAGCGCACGGGTGCCATCACGATGGTCCTCTCCCGCGGGGATGTGACGCTCGACTTGCTGGCGCGCCGCTGCACGGTGGCCGGTCACGACGTCGACCTCTCCGCGCGCGAGTTCGCACTCGCTGAGCAGTTCCTGCGGCACGCCGGTGAGGTTCTCACGCGTGAGACGCTGCTCAGCCGCATTTGGGGCCTCGACTTCGATCCGGGCTCGAACGTCGTGGACGTCTACGTGCGGTATCTGCGGGCAAAGCTCGGCGCCGACCACATCGCGACTGTCCGCGGCGAGGGCTACCGCTGGGAGTAGACCTCGCCGCGGACGGCGCGGGTACGGGCGGGCCGCGTCAGCTCAGCTCGCCCTGCTCCAGCAGATCGGTGACGAGCGCGGCGATGGCGGAACGCTCGGATCTCACGAGTGTCACGTGACCGAAGAGGCTGTGCCCCTTCAGCGTCTCGATCACGGAGGCGATGCCGTCGTGGCGGCCGACGCGGAGGTTGTCACGCTGGCCGACATCGTGGGTCAGCACGACGCGCGAGTTCTGTCCGATCCGACTGAGTACCGTGAGCAGCACGTTGCGTTCGAGCGACTGCGCCTCATCGACGATCACGAAAGCGTCGTGCAGAGAACGTCCGCGGATGTGCGTCAGCGGCAGCACCTCGAGCATCCCCCGCGCGACGACTTCCTCGAGGACGTTTCCGGAGACCACCGAGCCGAGGGTGTCGAAGACCGCCTGCCCCCACGGGTTCATCTTCTCAGACTGGTCGCCCGGCAGGTAGCCGAGCTCCTGGCCGCCGACGGCGAAGAGCGGGCGGAAGACGATGATCTTCTTCTGCTGCTGGCGCTCGAGGACGGCATCCAAGCCGGCGCAGAGGGCGAGGGCCGACTTCCCCGTTCCCGCACGTCCGCCGAGAGAGACGATCCCGACCTCGGGATCCATGAGCAGGTCGATCGCGATGCGCTGCTCGGCGCTGCGGCCGTGCAGCCCGAACACGTCCCGGTCGCCGCGGACGAGACGGAATGCGCCGTCTCCCGTGACCCGGCCGAGAGCCGACCCCCGCTCGGAGTGGATCACGAGTCCCGTGTTCACCGGGAAGCCGCGCACCTCGTCGCTGGTCGCGACCTCCGCCTCGTAGAGGTCACTCATGTCGTCGCCGGAGATCGCGATGTCGGCGATGCCCGTCCACCCGCTGTCGACGGCCTGCTCCGCGAGATACTCCTCGGCGTGGATGCCGAGGGAGGCGGCCTTGACGCGCATCGGGAGGTCCTTGGAGACGACCGTGACCTGCTGACCGTCGGCAGCGAGGTGCATGGCGACGGAGAGGATCCGCGTGTCGTTGTCGCCGAGGCGCATGCCGGCGGGCAGAACGGAGGAATCGGTGTTGGTCAGCTCGACACGCAGCGTTCCCCCCTCCCCGACGGGGACGGCGAAGTCCAGTCGACCGTGCTCGACACGCAGCTCGTCGAGGTGGCGCAGAGCCTGCCGGGCGAAGTAGCCGATCTCCGGGTCGTGCCGCTTGCCTTCGAGCTCCGTGATCACCACCACGGGGACGACGACGGAATGCTCCGCGAACCGGAAGAACGCGCGCGGATCGCTCAGGAGCACGGAGGTGTCGAGGACGTAGGTCCGCAGATCGGTGTCCGCGGCCCCCTCGACGCTCTCATCGATCCGGCGTTGCTGCAGTGAAGCCCGTGTGGTCACAACTCACTCCCGCCCCGGGTGGAGCACCCGGCAGTTTCGAGTCGACCGTGGCCACGAGTCGTGTGGAGGCCGACCCGACCGGGCGCCTTGCCCGATGTGATGACCGTACGGCCGGCGATGCTGGCGCGCCAGCCGCGACACGCCGCCGGTCGATGACGGGGACGTTAACGTGTGATGTCGTCGGCGGACGCAGCCTCGACGGCCTCCGCGGGGGGTGCGACGACCTCGAGCGAGATCGGCGCGTCATCCGCAGAACCGGGCTCGGACAGCGCGAGCGCCGCGGGAGCGGGGTCGATGATGACGCGGCTGGCGGCGACCTCGGCCAGCGCGTCGCCGAGCAGGACGAAGCTGTCGGCGCCCGTTCCCACGTGCGGCGCGACCCGGATCGTGGTGCCGCGGGCGGTGACGGTGACGCCCTGATTGGCGAGAGCTGCGGCCAGCGGCGCCGCCTCGTGAGGTGCAGGCTGCAGCGCCACAATGCCCGCGTGCCGGTCGCGCGGGGTGAGGACGGGGACCCCGTAGCGATCGGCGAGCTCCATCACGGCCCGTGCGCGTGCGCGCAGCTCGGCGGCGATGGCGGGAATGCCCGCGTCGACCACTTCGCGCAACGCCGCCGCGAGGCGACCGGCAGCGAGGTGGTCGGTCGGGGCGACCTGGTATGCGGCCGCTGTCGGCAGCGGCGCCGGCACACCCACGCTGGTCGCGTCGCCCTGCATGCCGGAAATCCCTGACAGCACCGGCTCGATCCGTTCGCGCGCCCGATCGGAGAACCTCGCGAAGCCGGTGCCCCGGCCGGCCCGAAGCCACTTGTATCCGTTGCCGCAGACGACATCGGCCGCATCCCAGTCGGCGTCGACGACGCCGAAGCCCTGAACGGCATCGACGATCAGCAGGCGGTCGCCGATCCGCTCACGAATCTCCCGCACGTCGGCGACAGCGCCCGTGCGGAAATCGACCAGGCTGACGGCGACGGCGGTGACATCGTCATCCAGCGCCTCCGCCACGGCATCCGCCGTGACGATCCCCGCGACGGGCTCGATCTCGCGAACCGAGAGCACACCGCGAGCGTCCTGCGCGCGGCGTGCCGTCACCCGCAGGGCGGGAAACTCCTGAGCCGAGACGATGACCGTGCCACGAAGCCCCTGCATCGCGTGCTGCAGTCCGTGGGTCGTCGACGGCTGCAACACGACCTCGTCGACGGCACATCCGAGAACCTGTGCGACCAGCCCGCGCGCCTCGTCGGATCTCTCCGACACCAGATCGATGCCCGAACGGCGCCCGCTGCCGAGAAGCTCCGCGTCGGCCAGGGTCTCGGCTCGAACCGCCGGCGAGAGCGGTCCGAATGCCGCCCAGTCCAGATACCCCGCTGCGCTGTCGAAGGTATCGAGGTAGGGCTGCAGGTCGTTCACGTCGCCCATTGTCCCACGCCGAGTCGTTCGGGGACGGATCGCGTGGCCCCTGTCAGCTGCCGTAGCGGCGATCGCGCGTGGCGTAGTCGCGGATCGCGCGGAGGAAGTCGACCTCGCGCAGATCCGGCCCGAGCGCTTCGACGAAGTAGAACTCGGAATGCGCCGACTGCCAGAGCAGGAAGTCGCTGAGACGCTGCTCGCCGGAGGTACGGATCACCAGATCGGGATCGGCCTGCCCTCCGGTGTACAGATGCTCGCCGATCTGCTCCGGGGTGAGGCTGGCGGCGAGCTCTTCGAGCGAGCCGCCGCGCTCGTCGTGCTGCGCGATGATGCTGCGAACGGCGTCGACGATCTCGCTTCGTCCGCCGTAGCCGACCGCGAGGTTCACGTGCAGGCCCGTGTTTCCGGCCGTCCGCCCCTCCGCCGTCCGTAACACGCGGGCCAGGTCCGGTGGCAGCATCTCCGCACGACCCACGTGCTGCACGCGCCAGCCGGGCTCGAGCGAGAGTTCGTCGGCGAGCTCGGCGATGATCTCGATGAGATCGGCGAGCTCCTGCGAGTCGCGCTTGGTGAGGTTGTCGGTGGACAGCAGGTAGAGCGAGACCACACGGATGCCGAGATCGTCGCACCAGCGCAGGAACTCGTGCATCTTCGCGGCTCCGGCACGGTGTCCGTGCGCGACCGTCGTGAAGCCGGCCTGACGCGCCCAGCGACGATTGCCGTCGATCATCATCGCGACGTGGTGGGGAACGGTGTCGGGGGTCAACTCGCGACGCAGGCGCGAACTGTAGAGGCGATAGAGGAATCCACGCCCCTCGCCCGAACCGGTGGGTGTCACGTTCCTACGCTACCGCGCGAGCCCCTGCCCCGACCGCACACAGGATACGTGCGGAAGACGGCATGAGGCTGCGCGTAGGCTCGGTGCCGTGACCCGACACGCATCCGCCGAGGGCGCCGACATGCCCCAGCTCCCGCTCCTCGAAGCAGGCTCCGTCAGCGCGCAGGTCGAGCTGAAGCCCACGTGGCGCGGCTGGATCCATGCCGGAACGTTCCCCGTGGCCGTGGCCGCCGGGGTGCTGCTCATCGTCTTCGCCCACGGCGCGGCCGCGAAGTGGGCCGCGGCCGTGTTCATGCTGACCTCGCTCCTGCTGTTCGGCAACTCCGCGCTGTATCACCGGTTCACCTGGGGGCCGACGACCAAGGCGGTGCTCAAGCGCATCGACCATGCCAACATCCTGCTGCTGATCGCCGGCACCTACACGCCGATCGCCGTGCTGGCGCTGACGCCCGACAAAGGCGCGCTCCTGCTCGTGCTCGTCTGGTCGGGCGCGATTCTCGGCATCCTGTTCCGCGTCTTCTGGATCAACGCACCGCGCTGGCTCTACGTGGCGCTGTACCTGCTGCTCGGCTGGGCGGCGGTGATGTACCTCGGCGACCTCCTGCACGCGAACATCGCGATGATGATCCTCGTCATCGTGGGCGGCCTGCTCTACACCGGCGGCGCCGTCGTCTACGCGCTGAAGAAGCCCAACCCCTGGCCGGGCCACTTCGGCTTCCACGAGATCTTCCACGTGTGCACCGTGCTGGCGTTTCTCTGCCACTGGACGGCGTGCCTGCTGATCGCGCTGCACCCGCTGACCCCGTCGCTCGGATCGGCAGGCTGAGCGCGGAGGAGGACGCCCCGGGCGCCCGCCGCAGCGTCAGCGCGAGGCGGGATCGATGTCCTGGTCGTCGGTCTCGCTCGCCTCGACGGCGGCGGCAGCCTGCTCGTGGGCGCGCGCCTCGGCATCCGCCTGCGTCGTCGCGTCGAGTTCTTCAGCGATCTCCGCACGGTAGCCGGCGCGACGGATGCGTCGCAGCATGTCGATGAGGAGGAAGATCACGGCGATGGCGACCACCGCGATGCCGACGAAGCCCACGAACCCCGGAGTGACCGCGTCAGGGTTGACGGTCATGGTGGGAGTCGGAATCGCCGGGTCGGCGATCCCCGACAGCGCGATCGTCAGTGCGTGCATCGTCCCTCTGTTCCGCGCGGAGCGCCTAGCCTGGAAGTCCAGCCTAGAACCTCGGGAAGTGTCATGACCGCGATGCGCACACAGCAGGAGCTCGACGACCGCTACGGCCGAGCACGCAGCGCGGGGCGCCGTCGCTGGACCTGGATCCTCGGGGGCGCGGTCGTTCTCGCCCTCATCGGCTACTTCGGATGGAACACCTACACACAGGCGGCGCAGTCCGTGGACATCGACGTCACCGGATTCGATCTCAGCGATGCTCCGCACAGCGTGACGGTCGATTTCCAGCTCACGCTGGCGCGCGGCAGCGCCGTCAGCTGCGTGGTCGAGGCCCAGGACGAGGAGCACGGCATCGTCGGATGGAAGGTCGTCTCCTACCCAGCCGACGACGCTCACAGCCGCACCTTCAGCGAGCGGGTGGCGACCACCGCGGCTGCGACGACCGGTTTGGTCCCCTCGTGCTGGATCCCGTAGGCTGATTCGACACATGCGCCCTGGCAGCTGCCGGGGCGTTTGGCATAGTGTCGGCGGCCGGTGCCGCGCACGCGCATCGACCGCCCCCATCGACAAGGAGACGACGTGGCTGAGAACACGGAGACCTTCCTCACGCAGGACGCCTACGACCGGCTCGCCGCCGAACTCGAGCACCTGTCGACGACGGGTCGCGAAGAGATCGCCAAGCGCATCGAGGCCGCCCGCGAAGAAGGCGACCTCAAGGAGAACGGCGGCTACCACGCCGCCAAGGACGAACAGGGTAAGCAGGAAGCACGGATCCGCACCCTGCAGGCGCTGCTGAAGGACGCCGTGGTCGGCGAGGCCCCGGAGTCCGACGGCACCGTGAAGGGCGGCACCGTCGTGACGGCGATCGTCGCCGGCGGCGAAGAGGTGTTCCTGCTCGGCAGCCGCGAGATCGCGGCGGGCTCCGAGCTCGACGTCTACAGCGAGGCCTCCCCGCTGGGCGCTGCGATCCTGGGCCTGGCGGAGGGCGAGAAGACCTCGTACACCGCGCCGAACGGTCGCGAGATCTCGGTGGAGATCGTCAAGGTCGAAACCTACAACGGCCAGTAGCGGCGCGCCCCGCGTCAGTCCTGTGCGACGCGGGGGCGGAAGCCTGCCTCCTCCAGAACGCCGATGACGTGGGCGCGGTGTTCTTCGCCGCGAGTCTCGACGCTGAGCTGCAGGATGACCTCGCTGATCTGCAGACCCTGGCCGTGGCGCGTGTGGAGCGCCTCGATCACGTTCGCTCCGGCTATGGCGAGCAGTTCCGACACGCGCGCGAGCTGGCCCGGCCGGTCGGGCAGCGGGATCTGCAGCGTCATGTAGCGACCGGATGCCGCCAGTCCATGCGCCACGACGCGTTGCAGCAGCAGCGGGTCGATGTTGCCTCCGGAGAGGATGACGGCCGTCGGGCCGCTCGCCGTGATCTTGCCGGCGAGGATCGCGGCCACCCCCACGGCGCCGGCGGGCTCGACGACCTGCTTCGCGCGCTCCAGCAGCACCAGCAGCGCCCGGGCTATGTCGTCGTCGCTCACGGTGACGACCTCGTCGACGAGTTCACTGATCACCTCGAAGGGTGCATCTCCGGGACGCGCGACGGCGATGCCGTCGGCGATGGTCGGCGTCGTGGCAACCGTCAGCGGTACGCCGGCGGCGAGGGAGGACGGGTACGCGGCGGAGTTCTCGGCCTGCACCCCGATGATCCGAACGCGTCTGCCCTCGAGGGCTGCCCGCGCCTTCACCGCGGCGGCGACCCCGGCAATCAGTCCGCCGCCACCGATCCCGACGACGACGGTCTCGAGCTCGGGCACGCCGTCCCACAGTTCCAGACCCATCGTCCCCTGGCCGACGATGATGTCGCGGTGATCGTAGGGGTGGATCATCACGGCGCCGGTGCGTTCGGCGAACTCCGCCGCGAGCCGCAGCGGCGTCTCGACGGTCGCCCCTTCCAGCACGACCTCGGCGCCGTAGCCGCGGGTCGCGAGGAGCTTGGGGACCGGCACGCCCAGCGGCATGAAGATCGTGGCGGGGATGCCGAGCTTCTGCGCGGCCGAGGCGACGCCCTGGGCGTGGTTGCCGGCAGAGGCGGCCACCACGCCGCGTGCACGCTCTTGTGCGCTCAGACGCGACAGTCGGTAGGTCGCCCCTCGGATCTTGAACGAGCCCGTGCGCTGCAGGTTCTCGAGCTTCAGGTACACGGGCGCACCGAGCACCTCCGTGAGGTGGTCGGAGACGTCGAACGGCGTCTTCACGATGACGTCGCGCAGGACGGCGGCGGCGTCCTCGAACTCCGCCAGGGTCGGGAGGGTCACGCGGGCTTCTTCCTACTGCGGGGAACGGTGCTCCAGATGAGATCGGCCCGATCGGGTGGGGCCAGGGGATCGTTCGCGCGGCGTCCGAGGTAGACGGCGACGACGTTGATGAACGCCGCCAGCGGGACGGCGAAGAGTGCACCGGGGATGCCGGCGATCATGGCACCGCCGGCGACGACGAGTACGACGGCCAGCGGGTGGACCTTGACGGCCGAGCCCATCAGCAGCGGCTGCAGCACATGTCCCTCGAGCTGTTGGACGCCCAGGACGACGACCAGCATCCACAGCGCGATCCAGGGCCCGTTGTAGACGAGGGCGAGGAACACCGCCAGCGCACCGGTGACGATGGCGCCGACGAAGGGCACGAACGCGCCGAGGAAGACGAGCACGCCGATCGGGATGGCGAGCGGAACACCGAGGAGGAAGGCGCCGAGCGCGATGCCGGTGGCGTCGATCGTCGCAACGAGCAACTGCGTGCGCGCATACGTGACGACGGTGCGCCAGCCGGCACGGCCGGCACCGTCGACCTCGCTGCGCGCGCGCCGCGGGAACAGGCGCACGACCCAGCTCCAGATGCCACCGCCGTCGGCGAGGGTGCACAGCAGGATGAACAGAGCCAGCACCGCCCCGGTGGCGACGTGGCCGACGGTGGAGCCGACCGCCAGAGCCCCCGACCAGAGCACCTCCGCCTGCTGCTGCAGGTAGCCGCCCGCCTGGACGAGGAGATCGTCGATCTGCTGCGCCGTGAGGTGGAGCGGCCCGTCGATGAGGTACTGACGGAACTGGCCGATCGCTTCGGTGGTGCGCACCTGCACGCTCGACCACTCACGGGTGATCTGCCAGATCGCCAGCCACAGCAGCCCTCCGATCACCGCAACCGTGCCGAGCACCGACAGGACGATCGCCAGCCACCGCGGTACCCCGCGCGCCAGCATCCAGGTGAAGGCCGGCCACAGCAGCGCGGTGACGAGGATCGCCACCATCAGCGGGATCACCAGGAGCTTCAGCTGGATGACGAGCCAGATCAGGATGCCGGCCGCGATGGCGATGACCACGAACCGCCACGCATACGCCGTCGCGACTCTGAGGCCCCGAGGAAGCCCGCGGTCGATGTCGGAGGCGACCGTGCGCTCGCGCAGAGTGTCGAGGAACGACCCGCGCGGCGCGGCGCCGTGTCTGTCGTCGGTGCCGCTCATCCCGCCAGTCTAGAACTCAGAACCGTCCGCCCATTTCCTGCAGACGGGCGATGCGATCCGGGATCGGTGGATGCGTGGCGAACAGGCGCTCCATCGCACCGGGTCGAAGCGGGTCGCTGATCCAGAGGTGAGCCATCGACGTGTTCGCCTTGGCGAGCGGTCGGCCGTACTCCCCCAGCTTCGCAAGAGCAGATGCCAGGCCGTCGGGGTCGCGGGTGGTGAGAGCACTGGTCGCATCGGCGAGGTATTCGCGCTGGCGCGAGATGGCTGCCTGGACGACCGCGGCCAGCAGCGGCGCCACGATCGCGGCGACCAGGCCGAAGATGAGGAAGAAGAGCTGGGACTGGCTGTTTCCGCCGCGCCGGCCGCCCCCGAAGAAGGCCATCCGCAAGAGGATGTCCGCCACGAGCCCCACGGCGACCACGAGACCGAACACCACGAGCGTGACGCGGATGTCGTAGTTGCGGATGTGCCCGAGCTCATGCCCGAGCACCCCCTCGAGTTCACGATCCGTCATGAGCTCGAACAGGCCCGTCGTCACCGTGATCGCCGCGCGCTCTGGCGTGCGTCCGGTCGCGAAGGCGTTGGGCGCGGCATCCTCGACGACATAGAGCCGCGGCATGGGGGTGCCCGTCGTCAGACACAGGTTCTCGACGATCCGGTAATAGCGCGGAGCCTCCTCGCGCGTCACCTCCTGCGCACCCGACAGCGCGAGGGCTTCGCGGTCGGCGACGAAATACTGCACGGTCGCGTAGCCCGTGGCCCCCAGGAGCACGAACGCCGATATCCACCAGTTGTTGCCCGCGAGCCATCCCGCCGCCAGGCCGATCAGTCCGAGGACGATGATGAAGCCGGCCATGATCAGCCAGGTGTTGCGCTTGTTGCGGGCGATCGCGGAGTACATGCCGCGCGCCCGATCAGAACTGGATGCGCGGCGGCTCGGCGATGGCGGCGCCGTCGACGACCTCGAAGAACTCCCGCTCGTGGAAGCCGAGGTTGCGCGCGAACATGTTGTTCGGGAACACCTTGATCTTCGTGTTCAGCTCGCGCACGCCGCCGTTGTAGAAGCGACGGGACGCCTGGATCTTGTCCTCGGTGTCGACGATCGACTGCTGCAGCTGGAGGAAGTTCTGACTCGCCTGCAGCTGCGGATACGCCTCGGCGACCGCGAACAGCGACTTCAGCGCCTGCTGCATGTGGCCTTCGGCCACGCCGGCTTCGGCGGGTGAGCCGGCGGTGAGCGTCTCCGCGCGGGCGCGGGTGACGTTCTCGAAGACCGCCTTCTCGTGCGCCGCGTACCCCTTGACCGTCTCGATGAGATTGGGCAGCAGATCAGCGCGCCTCTTCAGCTGCACGGTGATGTCGCTCCACGCCTCGTCGACGCGCACACCGAGCGCGACCAACGAATTGTAGGTCGCCCAGAGATAGATTCCGGCGATCACCACCAGAGCGACGACGATCAGGACCGGGATCAGCCATTCCATACGACTCCCATCGACTGAGGATCATCCTATCGGCGGGAGGGGCCACGTCATCCGCCGCGGCCAGCACTCCCAGCGGTTCCCCATCTGCACAGGTGCGAGACAGACCCTCACGCGCCGAGGACGCGGTCGAGATAGGCGTTGCGGAACATGCGCGTGGGGTCGAGGCGGTCGCGCAGAGTCAGGAAGTCGTCGAAGCGCGGATACCGCTCGCGCAGAGCCGCCGCATCGAGCGTGTGCAGCTTTCCCCAGTGCGGCCGGCCGGCGTGGGCGCGCATGATCTCCTCGACGGCGGCGAAATAGGCACGGTGGTCGGCGCGCCAGTATCGATGCACGGCGATGTAGCCGCTGTCACGCGCGTAGGCCGTCGAGAGCCACCGGTCGTCCGCGGGCGCCACCCGCACCTCGATCGGGAACTCGATGCGCCACCCCGACGCGTCCACGAGGTCGCGCACCTCACGAAACGCCGACGCCAGCTCGTCCAGCGGCACGGCGTACTCCATCTCACGGAAGCGCACGCTGCGCTGCGTGGTGAACACGCGATGCGATGCATCGGAGAACCGCCGATCCCCCCACACCCGGGCGGACAGCCGATTGATCGCCGGCACGAGCGGCGGGGCGAGCCGACCGGCGCTGCACACCAGTTGGTGCACGCCGTTGCCCACGATCCGCTCATCGAGCATGCGCGACAGGGGCGACAGCGGGGCCGTCGGCGCATCTGTCGGCATCCGGGTGTTCGTCTTCGTCAGGGCGACAGTGGTGTGCGGAAACCAGTAGAACTCGAAGTGGTCGACGCCGCGGACGCGCGCATCGAGGTCGTCCACGACGGCGTCGAGAGGTTCGGGCTGTTCCTGTGCGCCGAGCGCGAACGCCGGCACGCATTGGAGCGTCACGTCGACGAGGATGCCGAGGGCGCCCAGACCGAGCGCGACGGCAGGCAGCAGGTCGGGCTCGTTCTCGTCGTCGACGGTGAGCAGCTCTCCATCCGCCGTGACGAGCGTGGCACCCACGACCTGGGTCGCCAGTCCCCCGTGACCGAGACCGGTGCCATGGGTGCCGGTCGAGAGCGCTCCGGCGATGGTTTGACGATCGATGTCGCCGAGGTTCGCCATCGCGAGACGGTGGGGCGCGAGCAGCGCCGGAATGCGATGCAGTCGCGTGCCGGCCAGCAGGCGCACACGCCCGCGCTCGCGATCGACGGCAACGACACCGCTGAGGTCGCTCAGATCCAGCAGAGTTCCCGGAGCCGCCGCGATTCCCGTGAAGCTGTGTCCCGCTCCCACGGCCTTGAGTGCGCGCCCGCGAGCGCCGGCGGCGCGAACGGAACGGCGCACCGCCTCGATCGTCGTGGGGTACTCGACCAGCTGCGGGCGCACGCTCTCGGTGCGTGCCCAGTTCTGCCATGTGCCGCCGGGTCGTGTCACAGGAAGCTCTTCCCTTCGCCGCGGTAGGTGGCGGCT
Source organism: Microbacterium sp. SCN 69-37 (assembly GCF_001724435.1). Lineage (NCBI taxonomy): Bacteria > Bacillati > Actinomycetota > Actinomycetes > Micrococcales > Microbacteriaceae > Microbacterium > Microbacterium sp. SCN 69-37. Next base: position 36,325 of record NZ_MEEL01000027.1, on the reverse strand, counting down.
TCGCCGACGAGGCTCTCGCCGAGGGTGAGCTGGTAGCGGTCGACGCGCTCGGACAGCTCACCGCTCTTCGCGTGGCGGAACCAGACCCTGTCGCCCACGCGAAGGCGGCGCGCCGACTCGCCCTGCAGGGGCGTCTGCACCTCCCCGGCGCCCTCCCGCGCGAGGGTCTTGAGCCCGGTCGGCCACACCGGGCGGGGCTGGCGAGAGGCGACGGGCGGGCCCGACGCGATCCATCCGCCTCCCAGGACGACGGCGATGTCCTCGAGCGGCTTGCGCACGACCTCGAGCGCGAAGGCTGCGGCGGGCGCCGGCATGAAAGCGCGGTAGCCGTCGAACAGGTGACCGGCGAGCAGCCCGCTGCCGGCCGTCGTCTCGGTGACGGCCGGGTCGGCTGCCGTGTACTCCAATGAGCCGGTGCCGCCGCCGTTGACGAACTCCAGGTGCGTGATCTCACGCAGCCCCGCCACGATCGCTCCCCGCCGGGCGACGAGCTCGTCCCGTGATTGGTGCTGCATCCAGCGGATGACACCGTCGCCGGAACCGGTGTGGTCGGGTTGTCCGGCGATCTGTGCCTCGTACATCATCAGGCCGACCAGCTCGAAACCGGGACGGGCGACGATGGAGCGCGCAAGCCGCACGACTTCCGCCGGTTCGTGCACAGGCGAGCGACGCACGCCGATGTGGCCCAGCACGGGTGCCCGCCACGATGCGTCCGCATCGATCGCGACACGGATGCGTGCGCGAGAGGCGGGAGCGGCGACGGCATCCACCGCATCCAGCTGCGCAGGGTCGTCGATCATCAGGGTGACCCGACGCGCGAGGTCGTCGTCGTGGACGAGCCGCTCCAGCGCCGCCCGGTCGACGCTGGGATATCCGAGCACGATGTCGTCGTGCACGCGCGCGAGCCAGAGCGCCTCGGGAAGCGTGAAGGCGAGGATGCCGCGGTAACCCCCGATCGCGAGGGTGGCGTCCAGGACCTCACGGACGCGGATCGACTTGCTGGCCACGCGGATCGGCACACCCGCGGAGCGGACCACGAGATCCATCGCGTTGAACCGGAGCGCATCGAGGTCGATGGCGGCCACGGGTCCGGACACTGCCGAGACCGCCGCCGATCTCGCCGCCCAGAACGCCGCCGGATCATCCCAGCCCGGGCCGGTGGCGGGGGGAAGGCTCAGGAGGTCCAGGCTCATCGGTTCGGGCTCCTTCGCTCGTGAGGGCACCAGCCTAGATGACACGGGGTGTCATCCGCAGTGGAACTCGAGGGATCTTTCGGCCGGCTGACGCGCATCGGCGGGAGTACCCCCGGACGGACTCGAACCGACACTGAAGCGATTTTAAGTCGCCTGCCTCTGCCATTGGGCTACGGGGGCCCGCTACCAGGGTAGCGACGCCACACGCACGAAACCCCCACACCGCCGGGGCGGGTGGGGGTTCATGACGTGCGAACCGCGGTTCAGCTGGCGGCGGTGGCCTTCTCCTCGACCTTGGGTTCGGCCGCGCCCCCGGTCTTCTCGGCGGCGACCGACTTCGGGTCGATCGCCGGTGCCGCCGGGGCAGCAGCCGGGGCCGCCGGACGCGGACGGGAGGCGAACTCCTCGAACACGTAGCGGGGGTTCTGGACGGTCTGCAGCGACACGTTGTCGCGGCGGAGCCAGAAGTTGTGCCACCAGTCGCCGATCACGCGCCACTTGCGCTCCCACGAGGGCATGGCCAGACCGTGGTAGCCGCGGTGCGCGCACCACGCGATGAAGCCCTTGAGCGCAATGTTTCGCGACTGGAAGACACCGTTGTACAGTCCCAGGCCGGCGACGGCACCGAGGTTGTGATGGATGTACTCGCGGGGCAGCTCGTCGCGGAGGACGGCCACCAGGTTCTTCGCGAGCAGCTTGGCCTGACGGACAGCGTGCTGCGCGTTGGGCACGCAATAGCCGCCGACGCCCTTGCCCGTGAGGTCCGGGACGGCGGATACGTCACCGGCCGCCCACGCACCCTCGACGACCTCGTCCGCCGTGCCGACGCGCAGGTCGGCACGGGTGCGGATGCGGCCGCGCTCCTCCACCGGCAGGTCGCTGCCCCGCACGACGGTGGGGTTGGCCATGACGCCGGCGGTCCAGATGATCAGATCGGTCGGGAGGACCTCACCGGTCGAGAGCTCGACGTTGCCGTCCACGGCGCCGGTGACCTGGGTGTCGAGGTGCACGTTGGCGCCCCGCTTGGCGAGGTCCTTGAGCACCCACTCGCTCGTCTTCAGCGACACCTCGGGCATGATGCGTCCCATAGCCTCGACGAGGTGGAAGTGCGTGTCCTCGAAGCGCAGCTGCGGGTAGTCCTTCAGCAGCGAAGAGGCGAGAGCGCGGGTCTCCGCGAACACCTCGATGCCCGCGAATCCGCCACCGACGACCACGACGGTCAGAAGGCGGTCGCGCTCGGGACCGGCGGGAAGGTTCGCCGCACGGTCGAAGTTGGTGAGGATGCGGTCGCGGACGGCGACGGCCTCCTCGATCGTCTTCAGGCCGATCGCGTTCTCGGCGATGCCGGGGATCGGGAAGGTGCGCGAGACAGCACCGGCGGTCACCACGATCTGGTCGTAGCTCTCCTGCCACGCGTCGCCCACGGCCGGCGTGATGGTGGCCGTGCGGGTGGCGTGGTCGATGCCGGTGACCTTGGCGGTGACGACACGCGTCTTCTTCAGGTGCCGACGCAGGCCCACGATGACGTGACGAGCTTCGATCTCACCGGCCGCGACCTCGGGCAGGAAGGGCTGATACGTCATGTACGGCAGCGGGTCGACGATCGTGACCTCGGCCTCACCCTTGCGCAGGTGCTTCTCGAGCTTCCACGCCGTGTAGAAGCCGGCGTAACCGCCACCGACGATGAGGATCTTGGGCACGGCACGCGCAGCCGTGCTGGTCTCTGTGTGAGTCACAGGTGGAAGCACTCCTTGAATCAACGGCTCGGAGTACGAGGTGCGCGCTCCGATCTGATGCGCCGGGCAGCAGCAGTGACACCGAGCGCGACCAGTATAGCCGTCAGGGTCACCCCCACGAGCGGCACGGTGCCGTAGAGGAGGGTGTCGACGCTCGGCAGCAGCGGGGAACGTCGATCCAGTGTCTCGGCCGCCGGCAGCTGTTCAATGGTGACGGGCGAGGAGGTCGGGGTGGGCTGGGGACCGGCGTCGGCGCGACGGTACAGCCGGATCCAGTCGGAGAGGCTTCCCATCGGGTTGCTGTCGACGCTTGGGACCGACGCGCTCACCGCGGCGTTCGCATCGATGAGCCCGTAGCCGTACTTCTCGTCGGGCACCTTGGTCGCCGCGGCGGCCGGCCGCGCCGTCTTGATGATGCGGTTGATGACGTTGTCGGCATCCAGTTCTGGATGGGCCGAACGCACGAGCGCGGCGATGCCGGCCACGATCGGCGCGGCCCCGCTCGTGCCGTCCCAGACGACGAGCTGCCCGTCGGCGGAGACGCCGAGCAGCTGCTCGCTCGGCGCGGAAATGCCGATGGTGATGCCCTGCGTCGAGGCCTGTTCGCTGGCAGCGCCGGCACGGTTGACACCGCCGACGGTCAGCACCCCGGGGATGGTCGCCGGCGCGCCCACCTCTTCGGTACCGCTGCCCTTGTTTCCGGCGGCCACCACGACCACGACGTCGTGGTCGAACGCGTATTGGAAGGCATCGTCCCACGACGGGTCCCAGGTCAGGGTGTTCGTCGTGAACGAGAGGTTGATGATGTCGGCGCCGTGATCGACGGCCCACTTCATCGCATCGGCGACCTGCTGCACGAACGGCACCGAGGATGCCGCGCCGAATCCGATCGACAGCGAGAGCAGATTCGCCTCGGGGGCGACGCCGATCATCCCAGTGTCGGCACCGGTTCCGCGGGCGGCCGCCAACGAGGCCACCCAGCTGCCGTGGTTGGCATCGACAGCCCCGACCGGGGTGCGCCCGTCCGACGACCCGGCTCCGGAGAAGTCCGCTCCCCCGACGACCGCACCGGAGAACTCGACCGGGGATCGGCCGATGCCGGTGTCGATGACAGCGATCGTCACCCCCTTGCCGCGGGTGGTCTGCCAGGCCTGCCGGATGCCGTACTCGTCGAGCCAGTACTCCGCCGCGCGGGCGGGATCGCCCGTTCCCGGCGGAGGTGCCGTCGCGGCGAGGGCCGACGGCCCGGCGGGAGCCGTCGGGGCAGGGTCGCCAGCGGCGACGGCGACCGCGGGAATGCTCGCCGCACCCGCCGCCTGCCCGCCCAGCGCGATCAGCACGGCCGCGACGACGGCGACGACACGCCGCCGCCGAGCGCTCACACCGCGCTCCGCGGCTGGGCGCACGTGCAGCGCTCGGGCGACCACTCGGCGCGCGCGAGCGCGAGGTCGCCGATCGGGTTCACGCCGGCTCCGGCGGCCAACGCGTGCCCCGCCAGGGCATGCAGACACTTCACCCGCGTCGGCATCCCGCCCGCGGAGATGCCGGCGATCTCCGGCACGTCGCCGTAGACCGCTCGATCGGACAGGTACGCCTCGTGCGCCGCCAGATACGCGGCGGCGACGTCCTCATCGTCGGCGAGCAGGGCGGCCAGCTCGGGCATCACCTGGTTCGCCTCCAATGCCGACATCGCGGCCGTCGCCCCGGGATGGGTGAGGTAGTAGAACGTGGGAAACGGTGTGCCGTCGGGAAGCCGCGGTTCTGTGGCGACAACCGTCGGGTTGCCGCAGGCGCAACGCGCCGCGATGCCGACGACGCCACGCATCGGACGCCCCAACTGGGACCGCATGGCCTCGAGGTCGGCGGCGGAAGCGGGGCTGAGAGGGGGATGCGGCACCCGTCAAGGCTACCGGGGCGCGCTGACCGACCGCTGGATCAGCCGGCGGGCGCGGCCGGGGGCACCGCCGCCGTCTGAGCCAGACCTGCCCCGGCGACCGAGCGCACCAGCTGCGCCATCCAGTCGGTGCGGGTCTCCTGCACCTGAGCGCTCACGGCGGCCTGCGTCGGGGGCATCGCGGTGGCGGGCAGATCGTTGTCGACGAGATAGACGACCTCGCCCGGTCGCACGTAATACAGTCGCTCCCGCGCCTGGGAGGTCACGTACGCAGGGTCGTTCCAACGGTTCTTCTGCTGCTGCAGGGTCGCCACATCCGCCTCGCTCACCTGAACCGAGTGCGCCAGCGCCGCGATCTGCTGACGCTGGCCGAGATACGTGCCGACGGTGGGCACCAGCGTGAAGACGGCCAACACGACCAGGCCCAGCATGATCGCGGTGAAGGCCGAGAAGCGGATGCCGCCGGCCCAGGCGCGCACGTCCACACGGCCCGACCCCCGGCGTCCGCCCGACGTGCGGGACGCGGAAGAGGGAGCCGGCGCAGTGCGCACGGCTCCCTCTCTCGTCATGGGACCAGCCTACGTGGCACGCGGACGTGCGACGGGAGGCGCCCCGAATCGCTCAGCGAATCTCCAGCACCCTCAGGCCTTGAAGCGCGGGAACGCGCCGCGACCGGCGAAGACCGCGGCGTCGCCGAGTTCCTCCTCGATGCGCAGCAGCTGGTTGTACTTCGCGACGCGCTCGCTGCGGGCGGGCGCGCCGGTCTTGATCTGACCCGCGTTGACCGCGACGGCCAGGTCGGCGATGGTCGTGTCCTCGGTCTCACCGGAGCGGTGCGACAGCATCGAGCGGTAGCCGTTCTGGGTGGCCAGCGAGATCGCGTCGAGCGTCTCGGACAGCGTGCCGATCTGGTTGACCTTCACGAGCAGAGCGTTCGCGACACCGAGGTCGATGCCCTTCTGCAGGCGCACCGGGTTGGTCACGAACAGGTCGTCACCGACGAGCTGGACCTTCGAGCCGATGGCATCGGTGAGGTGCTTCCATGCCTCCCAGTCGTCCTCGGCGAGGGCGTCCTCGATCGTGACGACCGGGTAGTTGGCGACGAGGTCGGCGAAGTAGTCGGTCAGCTTCTCGGCCGACCAGGCCTTGCCCTCGACCGTGTACACGCCGTCCTTGTAGAACTCGGTCGCCGCGACGTCGAGACCCACCGCGACGTCCTTGCCGGGGGTGAAGCCGGCCTTCTCGATGGCCTTGATGAGGAAGTCGAGGCCCTCGCGGTTGCTGGGCAGGTCGGGCGCGAAGCCGCCCTCGTCACCGAGGCCGGTGTTGTAGCCCGCCGCCTTCAGCTCGCCCTTGAGGACGTGGTAGACCTCGGTGCCCCAGCGGAGCGACTCGCCGTAGGTCTCGGCGCCGATCGGCGCGAGGAAGTACTCCTGGAAGTCGATGCCGTTGTCGGCGTGCTCACCGCCGTTGATGACGTTGAACAGCGGCACGGGCAGGACGTGCGCGTTCGGTCCGCCGAGGTAGCGGAACAGCGGCAGGTCGGCGCTGTCGGCCGCCGCCTTGGCCACCGCGAGCGAGACGCCGAGGATGGCGTTGGCGCCCGTGCGCGACTTGTTCTCCGTGCCGTCGGTGGCGATGAGGATCTCGTCGATGACGCGCTGCTCGCTCGCCTCGACGCCCTCGATGGCCGGGCCGAGCTCATCGATGACGGCGGTGACCGCCTTCAGGACGCCCTTCCCGCCGTACCGGCTCTTGTCGCCGTCGCGCAGCTCGTACGCCTCGAAGGCGCCGGTGGACGCGCCGGAGGGGACGGCCGCGCGCTGGACGATGCCATCGTCGAGCAGCACCTCCACTTCGACGGTCGGGTTGCCACGCGAATCCAGGATCTCGCGTGCGCCTACAGCCTCGATCAGTGCCACAGGGGACTCCTTGCTTGTGGAGGATAAATCTCGGAGCGTCACGGGTGTGTTCCCGCTCCGCGTTCGAGTCTAGTGACCCGGGTACCGCCGCCATACGTCGGGCACCGGATCAAACGACCAGCGCGAGCGCGATCCCGTCCCAGCCCTTCGCGTCGAGCGTCTGCAGCGCCGTCGCCGTGAAGCGCGGATCGTCTCGAAGCATCTCCAACCCTGCACGCACGCCGCGCACCTGAGGGTTCTCGTCCTCGGCATCCGCCACTCGGCCGCCCCGGACCACGTTGTCGATGACGACGAGAGTGCCGGGCCGGCCCAGTCGCGCCGCCCAGTCCAGGTACACCGTGTTGGATTCCTTGTCGGCGTCGATGAACACGAGATCGAACGGGGCCTCCTCCGCCAGGGTGGGCAGCACCTCCGCACCGCGTCCGATGCGGATCTCGACGCGCTCCCCCACTCCCGCACGGTCGATGCTCGCGCGCGCCACGTCGGCGTGGCGCGGCTCCGCCTCGATCGTCACGACACGGCCCTCGTCGGGGATGCCGCGGGCCAGCCAGATGGTCGAATACCCGCCCAGCGTCCCGATCTCGAGCACGCGGCGGGCGCCGCTGACCCGGGCGAGCAGCCACAGGAGCTTGCCGCCGGTGGGCGCCACCTCGATGGCGGGCATGCCGGCCGCGCGCTGGTCGGCGACGGCAGCGTCGAGCATGGCATCCGCGCCGATCAGCGCATCGACGAGATAGCGGTCGACCGCGTGGGCCGCAGCGAGGGAAAGGTCCGTCATGCACCCAGCAAACCCGCTCGGCGCGGAGGGGTCAACGGCGGGTTCATCGCTCGCGGTCGGTGCGTTCGCGCTCGGCCGACAGCAGCGCCGCATCCGTCTCGGCGTCGTCGACGGTCACGGTGAAGACCTTGCCACCGGTGCGGTGGACGCGGATCCCCGCTCCGGCACGCAGCACGACGCCGAAGCCTCCGCCCGGCGCCCAACGCAGACCCCAGCCGCCGTACTCCCCCATCGGGCTGACCTCGACGACTTCGACCCGCTCGATCTCGGCGACGGGAACGTGGAACCGAGGGAAGCCCGTCGCGGAGGTCACGGTCAGCCCCGTCTCGTCGACACGGACGTGGAAGACCGCGGTCGCAGCGATGACGGCGGCCATCACGGCGATGAGGAGGGCGAGGATCGTCGCGACCGTCGCGCCGGCGCGGACCGTGAGGGTGATCACGGCGACAACGACCAGCAGAGCCCACGCCGCACACAGCACGACCACTCCCGCCCGCGCGAGGTGGACGCTGCGCAACCACACCGCCCGCTCCCCGTCGGTCAAGGGCGGATCCATCGTCGCGATGCTCCCCGTCGCGGGCAGACGCACATCGGGCTGGACCAGCCAGCCGGCGACACCGACGCCGATCGCGATGAGACCGGCCAGGACGAGCCACGGCAGCAGGGACGGCCCGGCAGCGGCATCGGCCAGCCCGCGCTGGATCAGCACCGACGACGTCATCAGCACGCCCGCGCCGGCCGACATCGCCGCCGCGAGGGCGCCCATCAGCCGATAGGTCGGGCCGCGATCGCCCCGGCGCAGCCCGTTCACAGCGGATGCCGCGATCAGCAGGGGCACACCGAGACCCACCAGCACGGTCGCCAACACCGTCACCCACGGCGCGCCGAACCCGTCGGGCGCGCCGTCCGCGCCCCAGTGGATCGCGATCGGGTCGGGCAGCGCATCGCGGGCGCCGAGCTGCAGCAGCACGGCGCCCGCGATGACGACGACCGGGACCGCGACGGCGACGAGGACGAAGCGGGAGACGGCGCGCGGTCGTGGCGTGGTCATGGTGACTCCTCGGAGTCGGACGTGTGGTGGATCAGGGCGGCGAGTGCCTGCCGGGACAGCCCGCGCTCGCGAGCGCGGGCGACGATGTCGGCGATGTCAGGCTGCAGCTCAGCCAGACGGTCCGCCGCCGCCGTCACGACGGCGCCGCGACCACGGTGCATCGAGACGAGCCCCTCGTCCCGCAGCTGCTGATAGGCGTGGAGCACCGTGTGCAGGTTGATGCCGAGGGCCGACGCCACCTCGCGGGCCGAGGGCAGGCGATCACCGGGGCGGAGGCGACGTGCGACGGCATCCGCCCGGACGGATGCCGCGATCTGTGCGAACAGCGGCACGTCGCTCGTCGCGTCGGTGCGGATCAGCATGTCGGCCTCCCGACAACAATTCTATGACAAATAGAACAGTTTGCGTAGGCAAGCGTCTCGACGGCCCCCGACTACCCCCGAGTGCGCACGCCCTGGGCGAGCGCCGCGACGATCTCCGGGAGCAGCGCATCCGCCGTGCGCCGGTAGCCGAGTGCGCTGGGGTGGAAGCGATCGACGCTGAACATGTCGTCGGGGTTCTCGATGAACATCGCACCGACAGCCCGGCGAAGTGAGACGACGCGGGCTCCGGCGCGGCGGGCCGCAGCGGCCTGCGCGTGGGCGAGCTGTCGCGAGGCCTGAGCCCCCAGCGCCCGCAGGGGCTGGGGCACGGATCGCAACGCCCCCAGGTCGGGACAGGTGCCGACGACGACGGACGCACCCGCGTCGCCCAGGCGCCGCACGGCCGCCTCGAGATCACCCGCCGCCTGCGAGACCGGCGTGCGATGCGTCACGTCGTTGCCTCCGACGATGATGACCGCGGCATCCGCCCGATAGTCCGGGGGAAGGCGATCGAGCTGGTCCGCGAGATCCTTCGACTCGGCACCCACCACCGCGACGGTGCGAAGGCGCACCGGCCGATGCAGGAAGTCGGCGAGGCCCTTGGACAGCCGCGCCCCCAGGACGTCTTTGGGCCGCTGCGCGCCGAGGCCGGCCGCGATCGAGTCACCCATAACCAGCAGCTCGAGCGGCGCGCCGGCGAGCTTCGGCCGCCACACGCGGTCGGCCTCCAACGCGCTCTCGCCGAGCGGCTTGCCGATGCGCAGCCGCGCAAGGGCGGCCTGACGCGTCAGCACGCTCCGCGCGGCGAACGCACCGGCCACGACCGCGCCGGCGAGCGCCGCGCTCGTCGCCACGCGCGGGCGGAGAGCACGCCGACGGTGCGAACGCGATGCCACGGACAGATCACACTCCCCCCGGGTGAACGACACGCTCCCGTCGGGTGGACGGAAGGTGACGGGCCGTGCCCTGCCACGGACGCCGGGCTCAGCGATGCCCGCGCCCGGCCGCTGCCGTGAGGACGAGCGCGACCGCGAGAACGCCGCAGGCGAGGACGGCGTCCAGCACGAAGCCCGCCACCACCTCCTCGCGCCCGCTCCACCCGGTCGCCGTCGTGACGGCCCCGATTGCGATGACGCCGAGCGAGAGCGCGAGCTGCTGGACGGTGCTGAACATGCCGCCCGACAGACCCGCCGCCTCGACGGGGACCTCCCGAACCACCGCCTGGGTCAGCGGCGAGAACACGAGCGCCTGCCCCGCGCCGAGCAGCACGAGCGCAGGCTGCGCCCACCAGATCAGCGACGGCCCCCACGCGATGAACGAAACGAGGAGGAACCCGACGAGGGCGACGAGTTGCAGCGCCACACCCCAGACGAGTGTGCGCACGCCGAGCCGGCGTTGGATCGGCACGAGCGAGAGAGATACGACCGCGAACACGACCGCGAACGGCAGCAGGAGCAGCCCCGCCGTCAGATGACGAGCCTCTGGACGGGCGAGGCCAGCGGACAGCGAGTGGTCTGGTTCCGCCCGCAGGATGCGGCGACGGCGCGCCGACTCGACGTGCTCGCCCGCTACGCCGCCGAGGAGCCGGTGCTGTCCGGATCGACCCCCGCGCCGTCTCAGCCGAGCGGCTTGATCTCCAGCGCCTCCCGCGCTTGACCCGCCACCACCGTCGCGAAGGACGAATACCCGTCGGCGGCAGCACGCTCCAGCAGCGCCTTCAGGTTCTTCGTGCGCTGCTCCACACGCACCCGCGCCCCCTCGGCGACCAGTGCGGCCTTGAGCGCGAGGAGCTCACCCACCGGCACGTCGCGCTCGTGCACGAGGACGATGGTCGACATGCCCGCGTCGTCGGCATCCTCCAGGAGGTCGACGATGCGCTCGAAGCCGAGGGAGAACCCGACCGCCGGCACCTGCTGGCCCAGGAAGCGTCCGATCATCCCGTCGTAGCGACCGCCCCCGCCGAGCGAGTACGTGACGCTCGGGTGGGCGAGCTCGAAGATGGTGCCGGTGTAGTACCCCATCCCGCGCACGAGGAACGGATCGAACACGAGCGGAGCGGCCTGCGCGTCGTCCGCAGAGACCGCGCGGGCCGCCGACACCGCCGCGCCGATCGCCACGAGGTCGGCCACGATGTCGGCGGGCGCCCCCTCGGGCAGCGCCTTCAGGATGTGCCCCTCCCCGTACGGACGGTACTCACGCGTCCGCGGTCGACGCAGGAAGGCGTCGAAGGCGTCGACGGCGTTCGGCGTGGCACCCCGCTCACGAAGCTCGGCGGCGACGCCCTCGGCACCGATCTTGTCCAGCTTGTCGATGGTGATGAGTACGCCGGCACGCTCCTCCGCGGCGAAACCGAAGCTGCCGAGCATCCAGTCGAGCACGCGGCGGTCGTTGATGCGGATGCTGCCGCCGACCAGGCCGAGCGCATCGAGCGCATCGAGGCTCGCCACCAGAAGCTCCGCCTCGGCGCGGCCCGTCGCGTCACCGATGATGTCGATGTCGCACTGCACGAACTGGCGATAGCGGCCCTTCTGCGGCCGTTCGGCACGCCACACCGGCGCCATCTGGATGGCGCGGAAGACCGACGGCAGCTCGGCGCGGTGCGTCGCATAGAAGCGCGCCAGGGGCACGGTCAGGTCGTAACGCAGGCCGAGGTCGCTGAGTGCGGCCGCGTCGTCGGCTGCGGCGCGGATCGCGTCGGCATCCAGTCCCCGCTTGAGGACGTTGAAAGCGAGCTTCTCATTGTCGCCGCCGATGCCCGCGTGGAGCCGGTCGTAGTCCTCCATCACCGGGGTCTCGATCTCATCGAACCCGTGCGCGCGGTAGCGCTCACGGATGACGGCGAGCACGCGCTCGCGACGGGTCTTGTCGGCGGGGAGGAAGTCGCGCATTCCGCGCGGCGGGTTCACGGATGCCACGCGATCATTCTTCCAGGTCGTCGGATGCCGACGAGGCCTCGACGGCCCTCACCTCGTCCTCCAGACCTCGGATCCTGACCCGAAGCGCCCGCTCGGCATCCCACCCACGCTCCTGCGCGAGCGACACGAGCCCGAGCAGCGCCTCCCCCAGCTCCTCCTCGCTCTGGGCGCCCACGGGCGTCCGGTCCTGCCCACCGGGCGTGCGAGACGACGACAACGGGAGCGCGGCGGCGCGGCCCAGCAGCTTCTGCGCCAGCGCGAGGGAGGGCATGTGGGCCGAGACTCCGTCGAGCACCGATCGCCGGTCGCGCTTTTCGGCGGTCTTCGCGGCATTCCAGTGGACGAGCACCTCTTCGGGGGTGGTGGCGACGGCATCCCCGAACACGTGCGGATGCCGCCGGATCATCTTCTCGGCGAGCGCATCGGCGACGTCATCGATGTCGAAGGGATCCTCCGTCGCGTCCGCCGTCACCGCGGCGTGGAACAGCACTTGCCAGAGCAGGTCACCGAGTTCCTCGCGCAGATCGGCGCGCGTGCCGGCTTCGACGGCGTCGATCAGTTCGGCCGCCTCTTCCACGAGGTACGGCACGAGGTCCTCGTGCGTGATCCGCGCCGACCACACGCATCGCGCCCGCACTGCTGCCATGACGTCGGCGGCGCGTCGCAGGGCGTCGCCGGTGGAGGTCGACGCCGAATCGATCGGACTCAGACGGTCGCCGTGCTCCGGCGTCGATGATGCCATGCCCGCCACGATACGAGGATCCCGGCGATCACGAGCGAGAGCGCCGAGCCGGCAAGCACCCCGAGAGTGGCCTGATCGCGGATGTCCGGCGCCCCGGAGAACGCGAGCTCGCTGAGCAGCAGCGACACGGTGAAGCCGATACCGCCGAGGGCGCCCGCCGCGAGAAGGTCGCCGCCGGCGAGCCGGTCGGTCTTCGGAACCCGCAGGAGGTGCTGCGCCAGGGCGCCCGCCACGGCGATGCCGATGATCTTGCCGACCGGCAAGGCGACCAAGACTCCCCAGAAGGCCGGCGAGAGCTCTCCGGCAGACACGGCGGGGATCGCGACCAGGGCCGCGCACAGCGCGAACAGCGGGAGCACGATCGCGTTGACCCACGGTTCGAGTGCGTGTCGTGCCCGCAGAGCGGGCTGCTGGGCCATCGCCAGCCCGAGCACGACGCCCGCGATTGTCGCGTGCACGCCCGACTCGTGCACCGCGTACCAGGTGCCGATCGCGCTCGCGACGAGACCGACGACGGCGACAGGACGGGCACGGGTGTCGAGGAGCCGGCTGCAGGCGGCGAAAACGACGACGAACACCAGCGCGAGCAGCATCATGGCGAAGTCGACGTCGGCCGTGAACAGCACCGCGATGAAGACGATCCCGACGATGTCGTCCAAGATGGCCAGCGCAAGGAGGAAGATGCGCACTCCGGAGGGCAGACCTCGACCGAAGACGGCGAGCACTCCCAGCGCGAAGGCGATGTCGGTGGCTGTGGGAATGGGCCATCCGGCGCTGGTCGCCTCCCCGCCGGCGATCAGCACATACAGCACCACGGGCACGATCACGCCGCCGGCCGCGGCGATGGCGGGCAGCACGGCGCGTCGCGGGGAGGCCAGCTGACCGCTCGTCAGCTCGAACTGCAGTTCGACCGCGGCGACGAAGAAGAAGACGGCGAGCAGGCCGTCGGAGATCCAGTGGCGCACGGACAGATCGATGACACCCGGAATGCCGATGTGCGCGTCGTCGGCGACGGCGAAGGCGATCGGCGCAGCCGCGCTATTGGCCAGCACCAGGCCGATCGAGGCGGCGACGAGAAGCAGAACGGCGGGAAAGCGGGCAGATCGCAACAAGGACACGGTCACTCCGGAGGGTCGACGAACGGGACTTGCCGACCAGGCTTCCCGGCACACCGTCCGACGACGCGCAGAGCATACGGAGCCGTCGCGTCGCAGTCGGGGTGTCATAAAACGTCGTCACCCCGCCCTGTCAGCCTACCCCGTGACAAATGTGAAACACCGTGCCATTACCGTGGTCTCATGCGCGAACTCACCCGAACCGAAGCGATCGACCTCGTCGGCCGCGATGAGGCCGAGAACGAACTGCCGGAGCGCCTCCGTGCCGACGTGCGGATGCTCGGCGCTCTGCTCGGTCGTGTCCTGCGCGAAAGCGGCTCCCCAGGGCTCTACGACGACGTCGAGCGACTGCGCCTGGCCACCATCGCCGCGTACAGCGATGAGTCAGCGGAGGCCTTCGAGCGGGCGGCGCAGATCGCCGAGTCCTTCTCCGTGGAGCGCGCCGACGAGGTCGCCCGTGCGTTCACGGTCTACTTCCATCTCGTCAACCTCGCCGAGGAGCACCAGCGTGTGCGTGTCCTGCGCGAGCGCGACGGGCGCCCTGAGCGAGAGGACGCGGCCGACTCGGTGGCCGCGGCCTTCGTGCGCCTGGCGGCGGAGGTCGGCGACGACACCGCCCTCGCCCGTCTGCAGGCGATGCGCTTTCACCCCGTGTTCACGGCTCATCCCACCGAGGCGCGCCGTCGCGCGGTTTCCACCAGCATCCGACGTCTGGTGACTCTGCTCACCGAGCGCGATGCCTCGCTCGACGGCGGCGCGGACGAGCGGCGTGCGGAGCGGCGCATGCTGGAGGAGATCGACACGCTCTGGCGCACGGCGCCGCTGCGGGCGGAGAAGCCGACGCCGGTCGACGAGGTGCGTGCCATCATGGCGGTGTTCGACGAGACTCTCTACACGGCCGTCCCTCACGTCTACCGGCGCGTCGACGATGCGCTGCAGGGACCCGCTGCCGGCGGCCGGGCACCCGTCATCCGTCCCTTCGTCCGCCTCGGCACGTGGGTGGGCGGCGACCGCGACGGCAACCCGTTCGTGACCGCGGCCGTCACGAAGAAGGCCGCGTCGATCGGTGCGGAGCATATCCTGCTGGGCCTGGAGCGCTCCGCCGTGCGGATCGCCAAGACGCTCACGCTGTCCGAGGACACGACCCCGCCCACCGCGGAGCTGCTCGGCCTGCTGCAGCGTCTGGCGGACGCCGACGAGGACGGTGCCGCGGATGCCGCCAAGCGCGCCAAGGTCGAGCCGCACAAGCGCACGATGCTGCTGATCGCCCGCCGGATCACCGCCACGCGCAAGCGCGACGCCGATCTCGCGTATCGCGACCCCGACGCGCTGCTGGCCGATCTGCGCACCGTGCAGCAGTCCCTCGTCGATGCGGGTGCCCCGCGCCAGGCGTACGGACACCTCCAGCAGCTGCTGTGGCAGGTGGAGACGTTCGGCTTCCACCTCGCCGAACTCGAGGTGCGCCAGCACTCCGCCGTCCACGCCAAGGTGCTCGCCGAAGCTGCCAGCGGTGAGCCGCTGAGCACGCAGGCGGAGGAGGTCCTCGAGGTCTTCCGCACAATCGCGCAGATCCAGAACCGCTACGGACCGCGCGCCGCCGGCCGCTACATCGTCTCGTTCACGCAGTCCGCCGCCGACCTCGCCGCCGTGCACGAGCTCGCGCGCCTGGCGGTCGGGCCCGGGGGTACCGTTCCGGTCCTCGACGTCATTCCGCTGTTCGAGACCTTCGCCGATCTGCAGGCCGCGCCCGGCATCATGGCCGAGATCGTCCATCACCCGCAGTTCGCCGCACGGCTGGAAGCCACCGACCGGCGCCTCGAGGTCATGCTCGGCTACTCGGACTCCTCGAAGGACGTCGGCCCCGTCGCCGCCAACCTCGCGCTCTACGAGGCACAGGCGAAGATCGCCGCGTGGGCCAAGGAGTCCGGCATCCACCTCACCCTCTTCCACGGACGCGGCGGCGCGCTCGGTCGCGGCGGCGGACCGGCCAACTCGGCCATCCTGGCGCAGCCTCCGCACTCGGTCGACGGACGATTCAAGCTCACCGAACAGGGCGAGGTGATCTTCGCGCGCTACGGCGACCCCAACATCGCGATGCGTCACATCGACCAGGTCGCCGCCGCCGTCCTGCTCGCTTCCGCTCCGTCGATCGAAAAGCGCAACAGCGCCGCAGCCGAGCGCTACGCCGAGGTCGCGGCGACGATGGATGCCGCTTCGCGTGCGCGGTTCTTCTCGCTGGTCAAGGCCGATGGATTCGCGTCGTGGTTCGCGACCGTGACGCCGATGGAGGAGATCGGTCTGCTGGCGCTGGGCTCACGTCCCGCTCGACGCGGCCTGTCGGTCGAGTCCCTCGAAGACCTTCGCGCCATCCCCTGGGTCTTCGCATGGTCGCAGGCCCGCATCAACCTGGCCGGCTGGTTCGGCCTGGGCTCCGCGCTGGAGGCCGTCGGAGATGTCGACCTGCTGCGTCGGGCGTACGCCGAGTGGCCGCTGTTTCGCACCGTCATCGACAACGTCGGCATGAGCCTCGCGAAGGCCGACGGTCGCATCGCGCGCCGCTACCTCGACCTCGGTGACCGCGCGGATCTGGCCGACCTCGTCGTGGAGGAGCTGCAGCTCACCGGCGACTGGGTCGTCCGCATCGTCGGGGGTGACGAGCTCCTGTCGAACAAGCCCGTCCTGCAGCGCGCCGTCAAGATGCGCAGCCCGTACGTCGATGCGCTCTCGCTGCTCCAGCTGCGTGCCCTGCGGACGCTCCGCACGGGCGAGCACGACGAGGCCGACCTGCCGCAGTGGCAACGTCTGCTGCTGCTGAGCGTCTCCGGCGTCTCTGCCGGACTGCAGAACACGGGGTGATCGCGCCCCGATGACGATCGCCGCGGGGGCTCAGTCCACGCGGCGGTCGTCTGCGTGGCGCGCGAGCGCCGCGCCGTAGCGTTCGGTGAGCTGGACTATGAGATCGGGCGTCTCCCGATCCAGACCGAAGACGAACCCCGGGAAGTCCAGCTCCTTCTGCAACGCCCAGATCTCCTCGTGACGATCGGGCGACAGCATCTGAGCGGGATCGCCCACGGCGACCCATCCGATCGGCACCACGGCATCCGGCGGTACGACCGTGCGCAGGTGCACGATCGCACCGATGCGCACCTCGGCGCGATCGCCGATGCGGGCGCCGTTGAAGACGCGGACCCCGGTGGCGAGGAAGACCTCGTCGCCCACCGTCGCACCCGAGATGCTCGCGGTGGGCCCGACGAGGACGTGCGAGCCGATGTGCACGGGATGAGCGGCGCTCGCCCGGATCAGGGCGTTCTCCATCACGATGACGTGCGCCCCGAGCGTGATCGGCCCACCCTCGGCCGTCAGCACCGCGCCGTGCAGGATCTGGCAGCCGGCGCCGATCTCGACATCCCCCGAGATCACCGCGGTCGGCGCGATCACCGCGTCGGGATGGATACGGGGGCGCACCCCGAGGTGTTCGAACTGCATGATCGTCCTCCCGCCCTCACCCTAGGACGCGCGAGGGGCGACGTCGAGGCCCGGCGCACCGCCGTTAGGGTGTTACAGGCCGCGCCGACTGTGTCCGCGGCCGGAGAGTTCCGCTGTGTCAGATTCCGTCGTCGCCCGGTCCGCGCCCGCACCCGCGACCGTCCCGCCCCTCACCCTGTCGACGTTCGTCGTCGGCTCGATGGTGGGCGCGGGTGTCTTCTCGCTGCCCGGCACGTTCTCGGCGCAGACCGGCGTCGTCGGCTCCCTCGTCGCGTGGGCCGTGGCGGGCACGGGGATGTTCATGCTGGCGCTCGTCTTCCAGCGCCTCGCCGCCCGGCGCCCCGAGCTGGATGCCGGGGTCTACTCCTACGCGCGCGCCGGTTTCGGGCGCTATCTGGGGTTCCTCTCCGCGTTCGGCTACTGGGCGAGCGCGTGCGCGGGCAATGTCTTCTACTGGGTGTTCATCATGTCGACGGTGGGCGCGGTCGTTCCCGCCGTCGCCGGGGGCGACACGCCCGTAGCCGTCGCGGTCTCGTCGGCCGGCCTCTGGGTGTTCTTCCTCCTCGTGCGCCGCGGCACGCGCGAGGCCGCCGCCGTGAACCGCATCGTGAGCGTCGCCAAGGTGCTGCCGATCGTCGCGTTCGTCTTCCTCTGCCTGTTCGCGTTCGACCCCGCCGTCTTCGCAGCGAACATCTCCGGCCCCTCCGACCTGCCGCTGTACGACCAGGTGCGCGGGACCCTCCTCGTGACGGTGTTCGCCTTCATCGGGGTGGAGGGCGCCAGCGCCTACTCCCGGCATGCCCGCCGTCGGCGCGATGTGGGACGGGCGACGGTGCTGGGATTCGTCAGCGTCCTGGCGATCTTCCTGTCGGTCACGATCGTGTCGTTCGGCATCCTGCCGCGCGAGCGCATCGCGGCGCTGGCGCAGCCCTCCATGGCCGGGGTGCTGGCCGAGGTCGTCGGGCCGTGGGGAGCCGGGTTCGTCGGTGTCTCCCTGATCGTCGCGGTGCTCGGGGCGTACCTCTCCTGGACGCTGATGGCGGCGGAGGTCCTGCTCGTCGCCGCACGCGACGGCGACCTGCCCCCGGTATTCGCCCGCACCAACGACCGAGACGTCCCCGTCGGCGCGCTCACGATGTCCACGCTGCTCGTGCAGGTGCTCCTGATCGTGGTGCTCTTCTCGACGAACGCGTTCGACGTCGCCCTCAGCCTGACGAGCGCGTTCGCGCTCATCCCCTACGTGCTGACGGCGGGCTACGGCCTGTGCGTCGCGCTCGCCGATGTCCGGTCGGCGCCGTCACTGCGCGTCGCCGGCGCGGTTGTGGTCGCCGTCTGCGCCACGGGGTACACGATCTTCCTCCTGTCAGCGGCGGGCGGCCAGTACCTGCTGCTCGCGACGCTCGTGCTCGTCCCCGGGACCCTGCTGTTCGCCCTCGCCCGACGTCGGAACGGCGAGCGCGTGTTCACCCCGTGGGAGGTGGTCGTCTTCGCCGTCGCGGGCGCGGCGGCGATCGCCACGGCCGTGTTGCTGGCGCTCGGGACGATCACCGTCTGAGCGCGGGCCACCGGCGGATGGCCGGAGAGCGCGCTCAGGCTTCGACGGCCTCCGCGACCGGGAGCGGGTAGAGCTGGTCGATGAGCTGAGCGACCCAGGCGATGAGATCGCCGTCTCCGAGCGGCTCCCCCGCCGCGGTCGGCAGCGGAACGACCATCGCCTCGCCGCCCGCGAGCACCTTCGACTTCGGATAGAGCCGCTGCAGCCGCACGCGCAGAGAATCGGATGCCGGTGCCGGCACGACCCGCAGGTTCGGCCCCATCGCGACGACGTCGCTGAGGCCCGCGACGGCGGCGCGGCGGCGCAGGCGCGCGATGGCGACGAGCCCGTCGACTTCGCGCGGCGGCGTGCCGTAGCGGTCTGTGAGCTCCTCGATCACGAGGTCGATCGGGTCGGTGGAGGACCCGGCATCCCCGCCGCGCGTGCGCGCATCGGGCGAGGCCGCTGCGGAGAGCTTCTGGTAGGCCTCCAGACGCAGCCGCTCACTGTCGATGTAGCTCTCGGGCAGGCGCGCGTCGATCGGCAGCTCCAGGCGCAGCTCGGTCGGCCCGTCCACCTCGTCGCCGCGGAACGTCGCGACCGCTTCGCCGATCATGCGCAGGTAGAGGTCGAAGCCGACGCCGGCGATGTGGCCGGCCTGCTCGGCGCCCAGGAGATTTCCGGCACCGCGCAGCTCGAGGTCCTTCAGGGCGACCTGCATGCCGCTGCCGAGGTCGTTGTTGACGGCGATGGTCTCCAGGCGATCGGCGGCGGTTTCCGACAGCGGCTTCATCTCGTCGTAGAGGAAGTAGGCGTAGGCGCGCTCCCGGCCCCGGCCGACGCGCCCGCGCAGCTGGTGGAGCTGGCTGAGGCCGTACTTGTCGGCGCGGTCGATGATGATCGTGTTGGCGTTGGAGATGTCCAGGCCGGTCTCGATGATGGTCGTCGAGACGAGCACGTCGAAGCGCCGTTCCCAGAAGCCGTCCACGACCTCTTCGAGTGCGTGCTCGCCCATCTGACCGTGGGCGACGGCGATCCGCGCCTCGGGTACCAGTTCGGCGAGCTGGGCGGCGACGCGTTGAATCGACTGCACGCGATTGTGGACGTAGAAGATCTGCCCCTCGCGCAACAGCTCCCGGCGGATCGCCGCGGCGATCTGCTTGTCGCTGCGGGGCCCGACGTAGGAGAGGATCGGATGCCGGTCCTCGGGCGGCGTCTGCAGCGTCGACATCTCGCGGATGCCGGTGACGGCCATCTCGAGTGTTCGCGGGATGGGGGTCGCGCTCATCGCGAGGATGTCGACATTCGTCTTGAGCTTCTTCAGCGCATCCTTGTGCTCGACGCCGAACCGCTGCTCCTCGTCGATGATCATGAGTCCGAGGTCTTTGAAGGCGACCTTCTCGGTGAGGATGCGGTGGGTCCCGATGACCATGTCGACGCTGCCCTCCAGAAGGCCCGCGACGATCTCGCGCGCTTCCTTGTCGGACTGGAACCGCGAAAGCGGACGCACCTTCACGGGAAAGCCTGCGAACCGCTCGGTGAACGTGTCGAGGTGCTGTTTGACCAGAAGCGTCGTGGGCACGAGCATGGCGACCTGCTTGCCGTCCTGAATCGCCTTGAAGGCGGCACGCACCGCGACCTCGGTCTTGCCGAAGCCGACATCGCCCGAGAGCAGGCGGTCCATCGGGATCGGCCGCTCCATGTCGGCCTTGATCTCCTCGATGGTCTGCAGCTGGTCGGGAGTCTCGGCGAAGGGGAACGCCTCTTCCAGCTCACGCTGCCACGGCGTGTCCGGACCGAACGCGTAGCCCTTGGCGGCCATGCGCGCGGAGTAGAGCTTGACCAGCTCGACGGCGATGTCGCGCACGGCCTTTCGGGCCTTGCCCTTGGCCGCCGCCCAGTCGCTGCCGCCCATCTTCGACAGCGTGGGCGCTTCGCCGCCGACGTACTTGCTCAGCAGATCGAGCTGGTCGGTGGGGACGAAGAGCTTGTCGCCGGGGTGCCCGCGCTTGGAGGGGGCGTACTCGAGCACGAGGTACTCGCGTGTGGTCTTGACCGCGTTGCGGCCGCCGCTGGAGACCTCGCGCTGCACCAGCTCGACGAAGCGGCCGATGCCGTGGGTGGCGTGCACGACGATGTCGCCCGCCTTCAGCTGCAGCGGGTCGACGACGTTGCGGCGACGGGAGGCGAGCTTCTTCACGACCCGGCTGTCGGCGCCGATCGTGCGGCCGTAGAACTCCGCCTCGGTGAGCACGGCCAGTCGCGCCTCGGGCTGCTCGAAGCCGCTCTCCAACGCTCCGACGACCGTGACGGCGACGCCCGCTTCCGGAGCATCGTGGAGCCCGTCGACGCTGCGCGCGGCGATGCCCCGCTCGGTGAGCACGTCGCGGGCGCGATCGACCAGTCCCACACCCGAGGCCGCGACCACGACACGCCACCCCTCGGCGAGCAGCTGTGCGACGTGCGCGGTCGCGCCGTCGACGTTGCCCTGGAAGGACGGCACCGCCGAGCCGGGAACACGGACGACATCGCTGCGGGGTGCCGAGGCGAGACCGGCGAGGTCGGCCGCGGCATCCGCCTCACCCGAATCGAAGCCGCTGAGCGTCCACCACACGCCGGAGCGGGCCGATGCCGCCGCTTGCAGCTCGGGCAGGGTGAGGAAGTCTCCGGAGCCCAGGTCGATCGGGGTGTCGGCGCCGGCGACGGCGGCGCTCCACGCCGCCTCGAGGAACTCGCGGTTGGTCTCGCCCAGGGTCATGGCGCGGCCGACGGCACGCTCCGGATCGACGAGTGCGACCGCCGCACCGGACGGCAGGTAGTCGATGAGCGGCACCACGGCGTCGGCGAGCACGGGCAGGAGGGATTCCATTCCTTCCACGGGGATCCCCTCGCTCATCTTCTCCAGCATGCTTCGCAGACCGGGGAAGCGCTCGCGCAGCGCCGCCGCGCGCTCCCGGACCTCGGGCGTCAACAGCAGCTCGCGGCTGGGCAGGAGGGTGATGTCTGTCATCTCTCCGGGCAGAGAGCGCTGGTCGGCGACGGAGAACGCGCGGATCTGATCGATCTCGTCGCCGAAGAACTCGACCCGATACGGATGGTCGGCCGCCGGCGGGAAGACGTCGAGGATGCCGCCGCGAACGGCGAACTCGCCGCGGCGGGATACCATGTCGACCCGGTGGTAGGCCAGATCCACGAGGCGGCGCGTGACGCCATCGAGGTCGTATCCGCGTCCGCCCACCGACAGTGCGATGACACCCGCGTCGGTGAGTCCGGCCGCGAGGGGCTGAAGGGCGCTGCGCACGGAGGCGGTCACGACAAGCGGGCGTCGTCCGTCCCAGCTCGCGACGGCACGCAGCAGAGCCAGGCGGCGTCCGACCGTCTCGGGCGAGGGGCTCAGCCGCTCGTGCGGAAGCGTCTCCCAGGCCGGAAAGTGCAGCACCTCGGCATCCGGGATGACGTCGGACAACGCCGCCCCGAGCGCCTCCGCCCGGCGCCCCGTGGGAGCCACGGCCAACAACACGCCCGGCAGACCCGCCGCGCGCCGACGATCCAGCAGCGCGGCCAGCAGCGGCGCGTCCAGCCCCGGAATCATCGAGAAATCGGCGTCTGACAGCGCCGACTCGACCGAATCGCGGACCACGTCCGCCTGAAGGAGGGCGCGAACGATCCCGGAAACTGTCACCGAACGAGTCTACGGCGCCCCACCGACACGCGCTTCGCCCGCCGGCCCCGCGTGAGGGGTGCGCCACGATGTGGCTCCTGTTCTCACCGGGGTTGTCCCTAGGATGAGCAGGTGAGCGAGAACCCGCAGCACGCCCCCGTACCGCCCGCCGTGACGCGAGCTCCGGGACCCGGCGGACCCGCATGGCCGACCGGCGGCTACGTCCAGCCCGTGCCGGGTGCTCCCCCGGTCTACCTGCCGCCATCGGTGACGCCGCCCGCGCCGACCACCTCGAAGGCTCTCGGTACGATCGCGGTGATCGTCGCGGTCTGCGCCGTCGCGTTCTCCTCGGTGCTCAGCGCCACCACGAGCTTCGCCGCCGCGTCGGGAGCCGTCGCCCACGCAGGTCTGACATCGACCAGGCCGCTGGAGCATCTCTCCGACGATCAGACCCTCGCCCTGCTGAGTCCCGTGCGCGGGCTCGTGCTGTGGGCCGAGATCGGATTCTGGAGCGGAACCGTCCTCGGCATCTGGGCTCTGATCCAGGGGATCGTCGCCATCGCGAGCCGGCGGGGACGCGGGCAGGGCATCGGCGCCGTGATCGTCGCGGCGGCGGGCCCCATCGTCTATGCCATCGCGGTCGTGCTCGCCGTCCTTGCCGGCGTCGTCGCCGCGATCCCCACCTACTCCTGACGCTCCCCGACCACCGAACACCTCCCGACGAAGCCGCTCGCAGGCTCAGGCGCGCGGCGCGTGATGCTTCTGCTGGGCGGCGAGCAGTCCCTCCCCGACGAGCAGCTCGACCGCGTCGGCAGCCTCCGACACCAGCACCGGCAACGCGGCCCGCTCGGCCGAAGAGAACGGATCGAGCACCCAGTCCGCCGGATCCTGGCGTCCCGGAGGACGACCGATACCGACCCGCACGCGCGGGAAGTCGGGGGTACCCAGTGCTTTGGCGACATCGCGGATGCCGTTGTGGCCGCCATGTCCACCGCCGGTCTTGAGCTTGACGGTGTCGAACGGGATGTCGAGCTCGTCGTGGACGAGCACGACGCGGTCGGCGGGAACGTCATAGAAGCGCGCAAGCTGCGAAACCGGCCCGCCCGACACGTTCATGTACGAATTGGGGGTGGCGAGCACGAGCTTCGCCCCACCCGGACGCAGCCAGCTCTCCGCGACGCGCGCGTTCGCCTTGTGCGCACGCAGCGTCTCGCCCCGCCGAGAGGCGAGCTCGGCGATCACCATCTGCCCCACGTTGTGACGGGTGCTCTCGTAGCGGACGCCGGGGTTTCCCAGCCCCACCACCAGCCATGTCTCGGCCATGCTCATGTCCTCACCGGTCGATCCACGACGAAGCCCGCCCCACCAGTATCGGCGGCGACGGGCTTCGTTCATGATGCGTCGATTACTCGGCAGCCTCTTCCGACTGCTCCTCGGCGACGGCCTCGTCGGCCGCCTCGATCTCGTCGACCTCGGCGATCGTCGCCGCCGGCACCGAGATCGCCACGATGAGCGTCTCGGCGTCGGTGACCAGCGCGGCGCCGCGCGGGAGCTTCAGGTCGGCCGCGGTGATGTGCGTGCCGTCCTCGAGGCCCTCGACGTCGACCTCGACGTTCTCGGGGATGTGCGTGGCCTCGACCTCGAGCGACACGGTCGCGTTGTCGAGGTTGGCGATGGTGCCCGCGAAGGGCTCGCCGACGACGACGACGGGAACGTCGACCTGGACCTTCTCACCCTTCTTCACGACGAGGAGGTCGATGTGCTCGATGATCTGGCGCACCGGGTCCTTCTGGACGTCCTTCACGAGGGTGAGCTGCTGCGCACCGGAGATCTCGAGCTCGAGGACGGCGTTGGCACGACGCACGAGCAGCGCGACCTGGTGGCCGGGCAGCGCGACGTGCACCGGGTCGGTGCCGTGGCCGTAGATGACGGCGGGGATCTTGCCTGCGGCGCGCAGACGGCGGGCGAAGCCCTTGCCGAAGTTCTCGCGAACCTCGGCGATGACCTTGGTGTCGGTCTCGGTCGACATGATGATTCTCCTTGCGGGCTTCTCGCCCTGGTCTGGGTCTGGGTCTCGACTCGAACGTGGTCACGTGAGGAGAGCCCGCCCGGACTGTCCGTCCGCGCCGCGTGGGCCCGCATCACCGCGTCGATCACGGATGCCGATACGCGAACACACGGCATCCCTCGCCGAGGGAGGACTCCACTCTACCAGCGACGCCGCTACGATGGAGACGGTGCCCGCACGGGTGCCCTCGCGCGGCCGAGGCCGCGCCCACCCGTCTCTCACTCCGGAGGAACCCATGGACTACGGCTGGATGTCGCACGCACTCCTGTGGATCATCGGACTGATGTCGGTGGGAGCGACCGTCGCCGTCGTCGGCGCCCTCTTCACGCTCGGGCGCTCGGGCTACCGCAAGGACTGATCCCGTCGCCCGCATCCGCGAGTGTCGTGGATGTCAGCGCCCCGTCAGCAGATCGGCGACCCGATCGACGACGATCTGCAGATCGGCCCCCGCGGCCACGCGGAATCCCGCCTCGTCCTGCGTGAGCGGCTCGCCGACACTCTCGCGGCCGACCAGCTCGACGAAGACGACGTCGCGCACGCGCGCACGGACGGCATCACGCGCCGCGCGCGTGAGCGGTCCCGTGGTCACCACGACGGCCGCCGCCTCCACGAGAACGAGGCGCAGCGCGTCCAACCAGATCTCGGCATCGGACGCTGCGGGCGTCGTCTCAGCGCGGCGTCGACGCCGGCGGGCGGGCGGGCGCAACTCGTCGCCGTCGATGTAGCGGGCGCGCAGTCGCGCAGCGAGCGCCGCTCCGGTGAGCTCGACCGCGGCATCCGACGACCCCATCAACACGACCCGCGCCATCTTCACCTCCGCTGCCGCGGGGACCGGCCACTGCGCCCCGCGATGCGAGCGTACCCCGCCTTCTCGTCGCCGCCCGTCTGCCTATCGGCGCTCGGCCTGATCCAGAGCGGCGCGCGCGCGGGCGGCGACCTCGATGATGCCCCCGATGTTCTCGACGGCGACCCCGTCCTCGTCGGCACCGAGATGCTCGAGCGTCGCCAACTGCGACTCCAAGAGGGCGACCGGCATGAAATGCTGGCGCGAACGCATCCGACGGTCGAGCTCGGCACGCGAGACGACGAGTTCGACGAACCGCGTGTCGGGTGCGGCCTCGCGGATGCGATCGCGATAGCGACGGGCGAGAGCGGAACAGGCCATGACCAGCCCCGGCGAAGACGCCAGGCGCCGCCCGACGACGTCGAGCCAGGGCCGTCGGTCGTCATCGTCCAGCGGCACGCCCGACTCCATCTTGGCGACGTTCTGCGCGGGGTGCAGGTCGTCGGCATCCACGAAGTCGACGCCGAAGTCGACGGCGAGCGCGGCCCCGACGGCGGTCTTGCCCGAGCCGCTCGGGCCCATCACGACGATGCGCGGCGCACGGGAGGGCATGCTCACTGCCCCGCCTCTCGCGCGGACGCCATGGCCACGATCACCTTGGCGCTGGATGCCGAGTCACGAGCGGTCTCGAACGCCGCGACGGCGTCGGCGGGCGTGAACTCGTGGGTGATGACGCTCTCCACCGCGGGCTGCGCGTCCAGGAGAGCGATCGCCTCCTCCATCTCGTCGAGGAAGCGGAAGGCGCCGGTGAGCGTCGCCTCCTTGGCGACCACGGGGGCGAGGTTGATCGGACGGGGCTCGTTCGGCAGCATGCCGATCTGCACGACGACGCCGCGCCGACGCACCGCGGCCACGGCGGTGCTGACGGCGGCCGCCGCGCCCGAGCACTCCAGCACCACGTCGTAGGCCTCGCCGGGCACCTCATCGCTTCCCGCGCGCCACGTGCGATCGGCGCCGAGCGCAGCCGCGCGCTCCAACGCCTCGGGCAGCAGATCGCTGACGTCGACGACCGCAGCGCCACGGGCCTGCGCGGCGACGACGGCGAGAAGCCCGATCGGACCGGCGCCGCACACCAGCACCCGCGCGCCATCGATACTCCCGGAGCGACCGACGCCATGCAGGGCCACGGCCAGCGGCTCCGCCAGCGTCGCACGCCGCACCGACAGGGAGTCGGGCAGTACCCGCACCATCGCCGCGTCGACGACGAGGCGATCTGCCATCGCCCCCTGCGTATGCGGGGTCGTCGAGGCGCTGCCGAGGTATGAGCCGCCGGGCCACAGGTGCGGCGCCTGTGCGATGCCGGGCAGGGACGTTCCGAAACGTGCCGGGTGCACCGTGACGGGCGTGCCGGGCGGCCAGGTTCCCGAGGGATCGTGCTCGACCCAGCCGGCGAGTTCGTGGCCGGGAACCAGAGGTTCGGTCACCACGAACGCTCCGTTCGCCCCGTCGAAGTAGTAGTGCAGGTCAGAGCCGCAGATGCCGACGTAACCGACCCGCAGGCGCACCTGTCCGGGAGCGCACGGCGGCACGCGGACTTCCTCGACCGTCACGTCCTGGCGTCCTCTGATCACGACCGCATCCATGGGTTGCTCCTCTCGATCACACGACCGCGGTCATGCCGCCGTCGACGAACAGATTCTGTCCGCTCACGAAGTCGCTCGCCGCCGAGGCGAGGAAGGTCAAGGGTCCGCGCAGTTCCTCGACACGGCCCCAGCGGCCCGCCGGGGTGCGCTGGGCGACCCAGGCGGTGAAGTCCTCGTCGGCGACCAGCGCCGCATTCATCTCCGTGGCGAAGTAGCCCGGCGACAGGGTGTTCACCTGGATGCCGTGGCGTGCCAGATCGGCGGCCATTCCTCGCGACAGCTGCGCGATGCCGCCCTTGCTCGCGGAGTACGGCGCGATCGTCTGTCGCGCCAGGGCCGACTGCACCGACGCGATGTTGATGATCTTTCCCGAGCCGCGCGCGATCATCCCCGGCGCGATGAAGCGGGACACGTAGAACGCGCTGGAGAGGTTCGTGGCGATGACGTCGTCCCAGTCGGTGACGGAGAACTCGGCGAACGGCGCCCGACGCTGGATACCGGCGTTGTTGACGAGGATGTCGGGAACACCGACGCGCGCGATGAGCTCTGTGATCGCGGCGTCGACGGCCGCGGCATCCGTCACGTCGAAGACGACCGTCTCGGGAAGGCTTCCCGTCTGCGCGGCCAGCAGGGCGGCGCTTTCCGCCACGCCCTCGCTGCTGCGGCCGTGGACGATCACGCGCGCTCCGGCCTCGGCGAGCCCCGTCGCAAGGCTCTGTCCGAGCCCGCGCGAGGATCCCGTGACGAGGGCTGTGCGTCCGCTGAGGTCGAACAGATCAGACAAGGGACACCGCCCCGAAGATGACGAGCACGAAGGCGAAGCCCACGACCGACTCGAGTGCCTGCTGCACCGTCCACGTCTTCAGCGTGGTCTTCACGTCCATGCCCATGAGCCGACCGACGAGCCAGAAGCCCGAGTCGTTGACATGACCGGCGAACACGGAGCCTGCGGCGGTGGCCAGAACGACGCATGCCACCTGCAGGGGGCTGAAGTCGGCGGCGAGGACCGCGGGCGAGACCAGGCCCGCCGCCGTGACCAGCGCGACCGTTGCCGATCCCTGGGCCACGCGCAGCACGACGGCGATGAGGTAGGCGGCGAAGATCACGGGGATGCCGAGGGAGGAGAGCGAGTCCGAAAGCGCCGAGCCGATGCCCGAGGCCCGCAGCACGCCGCCGAACATGCCGCCCGCGCCCGTGATGAGCACGACCGAGCAGATCGGCCCGAGGGCGGAGTCGACGATCTTCTCGAGTGCGGTCCCGTGCACGCCGCGGCGGGTGCCGAGCACGAACAGCGCGATGAGCACGGAGATGAGCAGAGCGATCTGGCTCGTGCCGATCAGACGCAGCGCCTGCACCCAGACGAGCGAGCCCTCGACGACGCCGGCTGACACCAGTGCCGAGATCCCGGTATTGAGCAGGATCAGCACGAGCGGGATGGCGAGCACGCCGATGACCGTGCCGGCCTTGGGCGGGTTGACCGGGTCGACGTCGCGGCCGCCGAAGAGGTCGACGATCGCCAGAGGAATGCGCTTGTCCGTGAACTTCGCCCACAGGTAGCCCGTGAGGTACCAGGTGGGCAGCGCCACGACGAGTCCGATGACGAGCACGAGACCGAGGTTCGCCCCGTACGTCTCGCTCGCGGTGATAGGCCCGGGGTGCGGCGGCACGAAGACGTGCATCACCGAGAATGCGGCGGCGGCACTGATGCCGTACAGGAGCATGTGCTTGCCGCCGATGCGCCGTCCGACGGCGAAGATCACCGGGAGCATCACGATCAGACCGGCGTCGAAGAACATCGGGAAGCCCATGATGAGCGACGCAACGCCGAGCGCGAAGGCTGCCCGCTTCTCACCGAAGACGGACACCATCTTCTCGGCCAGCACACGAGCGCCGCCCGAGGTTTCCACGAGCGCCCCCAGCATCGCCCCGAGCCCGACCAGCAGGGCGACGGCGCCGACGGTGCCGCTGAAGCTGTCGATGAGGACCTTGCCGACACCGTCGATCGGGATGCCGGTCGCCAGCGCCGTCAGCAGAGAGACGAGCACGAGCACGAGGAAGGCGTGCATCCGCGCCCAGATGATGAGGATCAGGATGAGCGCGATGGCGCCGGCTGCGATGAGCAGCAGAGGGACGGCGCCGAGCGTCTGCGTCCAATCTTGCATGGGAGCTTCTCCGATGAATCGTCCATGTGCCGGGGTCGTTCCCGGCCGCGGGACCACCGTTTCACAAAAGTAGTACTTATCGCAAGCGAATAGTCGTACTTTTCTCGCGCGTACCCGGCGGGAGGCGCCGCCTCCCGGTAGCGTGTCCCGTGACAGAAGGACGCCGATGCCCACCACCGCCCCGACCGCGTCGCACGCGCACATCGTCGAGACCCTCGGCCGCCGGATCGCCGGCGGCACGCTCGCACCCGGGGCCGGAATGACGGTCGCCGCACTCGAGCAGGAGTTCTCCGCCTCTCGCACCGTCGTGCGCGAAGCGGTGCGCGTGCTCGAAGCCCACGGCCTGCTCCGGTCTCGACGCCGGGTGGGACTCGTCGTGCGCCCGCGCGAAGAGTGGGACAGCCTCGACGCCACCGTCATCGAGTGGAGCCTGGACGGTCCGCGTCGCCACGACGTGCTCCGAGAGCTGACCGAGCTGCGCGCCGCCGTGGAACCCGTCGCGGCGCGCCTGGCGGCCGAGCGGGCCGACGACACCGCACGCGAGCTCCTGCTGACGTGGGCCACGCGGTTGAACGAGCTCGGCGCACAGGGGCTCGGCGACTCCGAGGAGTACCTCGAGGCGGATATCGCCTACCACTCGCTTCTGCTGCGCGCCGGCGGCAATCCCCTCTTCGGCAAGCTGAGCGAGCCGATCGCCGAGATCCTCCGCGGTCGGGCGGTGCGCGGCCTCACGCCGAGCCTGCCGCGCGTGGGCACACTGGAAGCGCACGTCGCGACCGCGCAGGCGATCGTCGAGCGCGACGGCGCGGGCGCCGAGGCCTCGGCACGCGAGCACCTGACGCTCGTGTCCGGCGAAGTCGCCCACCTCTGAGGCGCGGGCAGCATCATCAGGATGTGGGCGTGGTCAGCCTCACATCACCGACGATCACCTCGACGCGCTGACCCGGCTCGATCGGAGCGGCGCTGAACGGCGCTCCGGTCATGACGACGTCGCCCGGGCCGAGCGTCGTCCACGACGCGACGTAGGCCAGACACTCGCGAATGGAGACGGGCAGGGCCCCGGCATCCGTCTGCGCCACGACCGCACCGTCGATCTCGAGGCGCAGGGCGACGTGGTCGATGTCGGCCCGCGTATCGATCCACGGCCCGAGCGGCGTGTAGCCGACCCCCGACTTCGATTCGAAGTTGCGGACGTCGATCGCCGCTCGATCGGGACTGGAGAGATCGTTGACCGCGGTCACGCCGCGCACGAACCGGTCGGCCGTCGCCGCCGTCAGAGCCGTGCAGTCGCGACCGATCACGACGGCGATCTCCCCCTCGGCCACGCTCCGGCCGGCATCGCGGCGCAACCGCACGCAGCGCCCCGACGGGACGATCGTGCGCGGACTCTTCAACCACGCCTGCACCGGAGCGGGATGACCGGGCCCGTTCTGCGCGATCCCGACGAGCACCAGAGGAGCCGCCGGGGCGATCATCTCGGCATCGGGGCGGGGCGCTGCGACGTCACGCGGATGCGCTCCGATAGCGTCGCGGTCATCGGGGAACGAGATCGGCACGGGCCCCTCGGGACTCCACCGCACATCCACGCTCTTGCCGTCGATCAGCGCCCTCCCGATCAGCACGACGGCGCTCCTGCTCCGATGCGGCGCATCACCAGCGCACGGTCCGGATGGTCACCGTCGTCGACGCCACGCCCTCGCCGGCCTCGTCGCGCGACACCTTCACCGCGTCATCGGTGCGCGTGAGGTCTCGCCGGAGGGTCTCCGGCACAAGGAAGGTGGCCGCCGTCGTGATCAGCGCGAGCGTGGCCATGTAGATGCCGAGCAGCACCCAGTTGCCGCCGCTCACGGCGATGAGGTAGGCCCCGAGCACACCAGCCAGCCCACCCGCCAGCACCGCCGACAGCTCGCGTGCCATGGCCACCCCGAGGTAGCGATGGCGGTTGCCGAACATCTCGGGGAGCATCGCGCACTGCGGTCCGAGCATCACGTTCACCCCGAACCCGATGCCGATCGCGATCACCGCGATGGCGATCGCGTAGTCGCCGAGCGTCAACAGCCACCACGCCGGGAAGGAGTACAGCAGCAGGAACAGCGCGCCCATCCGGTAGACCGTGCGGCGACCCCAGCGGTCCGACAGGGCCCCCGACAGCGGCACCGTGAAGATGCCCAGCAGGGAGCCGAGCGTGACGCCCCACGTGAGCAGGCTCTTGTCGGCGCCCGAGCCCGCGACGGCGACGAAGAAGGTCAGCGCGAGCGTGTTCAGCATGTAGGAGCCGCCGTTCTCGGCCATGCGCAGACCGATGCCGACGATGACGCCCGGCAGTCCGTGACCGAAGATCTCGCGAATCGGACGGTCGCTGACCTGCTCGTGCTTTTCGAGCTCGACGAACGTCGGGGTCTCGCGCAGGCGCATGCGGATGAACAGCGCGACCAGGATGAGCGCGAAGGAGCAGAGGAACGGAACGCGCCATCCCCACGAGAGCAGCTGATCCTCCGGCAGGAGCGTGATCAGGCTGAAGACCACGGCGGCGAGGAGCGTGCCCGCCTGGATGCCGATGAACGGCAGTGCGGAGAAGAAGCCGCGTCGGCGCACGGGGGCGTACTCCGCCATCAGCACCGTGGCGCCCGCCTGCTCGGCTCCGGCGCCGAAGCCCTGCAGCAGGCGCATGAGCACCAGCAGCGCGGGTGCCCAGAGCCCGATCTGGGCGTAGGTAGGCAGCAGCCCGATCGCGGTGGACGCGCCACCCATGAGGAGGATCGTGATGACGAGCACCCACTTGCGGCCGAGACGGTCGCCGAGCACCCCGAAGAACAATCCGCCGAACGGGCGAGCCACGAAGCCCACGCCGAACGTGGCGAAGGCCGCGACGGTCGCCATCGCCGGATCGTCCTGCGAGAAGAACAGCACATTGAAGATGAGCGCCGTCGACAGCCCATACAGCGCGAAGTCGAAGTACTCCAGAGCGCTGCCGATGCTGGAGGCCAGAGTGGCCCGTCGCAGGTTCGCCGCGTATCCGGGGTCGTCCGAGGTGGTGTCCACCGGGGTTCGAAGGTCTGTCACTGCCATCTCCTTTGATCGGCACGGCACGGCCGCGTGTGCGATCAGAGTATCAACCCAGTGAACGATGTTCAATATGTTGGATTCAGGTGTTCCGAACCCGCTGCGACACCTCACGCCGGCGGCGATCGGTCGCGACACTCACCTCCGACGGGCGGCCGCGCTGAACGGATTCGTGAGCTGGCGCGCAGCGTCGTTGAGCGCGGCCGCCACCTCCGCGATCCGGCGCTCGTCCGCCTCACCCGCAGGCAGTCCCACGCCGATGGCGAGCTGCGGATCGCCCGGCGCCCACCCTTCCAGCGGCACGGCCACCCCGACGATGCCGGGCCACGATTCCTCGGCATCCAGCGCCCAGCCGCGCTCGCGCACGTCCGCGAGGCGCCGCAGCAGCCCGCTGAGCTCACGACCGACCGGGTCAGCGGCGGACGACGAGGCGGCATCGGCACCCACGAGCGCGGTGACCTCGGCATCCGAGAGCGTGGACAGCATGGCCCGCCCGGTCGCGCTCAGCGCCGCCGGAAGGCGGGAGCCGAGCGGCGTGCCGATCCGCACCGCGCGCGAGCCCTCGTGCCGGGCGATGTAGAGCGCGTCGGCCCCGTCGAGGATCGCCACCTGCACGAGCTCGGCCGCGAGGACCGGTGACGCGTCACAGACACCGTAGAACTCGCGCACCTGATTGAACTGCGCGGCGAAGGCTCCGCCGAGCTCGGCGGTTCGCAGGCCCAGGCGATAGCCCTGCGCACCCCGCTCGATCATGCGCGCCGCCTCCAGCGCCAGGCACAGGTTCGCGGTCGAGGACTTGGCCAGGCCCAGTCCTCCCGCGATCTCGGTCAGCGTGAGCGGGCGCCCCGCGTCCGCGAGGAGTTCGAGCAGGCGGATGCCGCGGGTGACGGCGGGAGCGGGGTCGCGTGCCGCGCGGTCGTCGAGGTCGTCGGTCATGGTCCTCCTTCACGACGCACACCGCCGCGCGTCGATGTCAGTAGAACTCGACCGTATCGACAACGGCGTGCAACGCGGCACCATCGAGCAGACGCGTCGCGTCGGCGGCGAACCGACGCGCGATCCGCTCCTCCTCCCGACTGTCGAGGGCCGCCGTATGCGGGCTCACCAGGACGCGGGGGTGCGACCACAACGGCGAGTCCTGCGCGAGCGGCTCCGCCTCGAAGACGTCGAGGGCGGCGAAAGAGACCGTGCCGTCCTCCAGCGCCTCCAGCAGCGCCGCCTCATCGATGACGCTGCCGCGTCCGACGCTGGCCAGGATCAGACCCGGACGCGCCGCCGACAGGAGGGCGGCGTCGATGAGATGGTGGGTCTGCGTCGTGCCCGGCAGCGTCACCACGACGGCATCCACCTGAGAGATCGCCGACGCGAGCTCCTCCAGCGGAACGAGGCGGTCCACGCCCTCCACCGACTCCCCCGAACGGGTCGTGCCCCACACCGTCGCGCCGAGGGCGGCGAAGCGCCGCGCACAGGCCGACCCGATGCCGCCGAGCCCGACGATCAGCACCGTCATCTCATCGATCTGGCGCATCTGCCATCGCAGTGGCCACGTGTGGGAGTCCTGGTCGGCGCGCAGACGCGGCAGGTCCTTCGCACCGGCGAGCACGCCGAACACCGCGAACTCGGCGAGCGCTCCCCCGTGGACGCCGGCGGTGGTCGAGAAGACGATGCGCCGCAGCGCCTCGGGCGCAAGCGCCGCTTCCCGCACCTGCGCGCCGCCACCGGCCGCCGTGGTCATGACCCACCGCAGCCGCGGATTGGCCGCGACCGTGCGTGCGAGCGCCGCCGGATCGACATCCGGGATGCCGAACAAGGCGTCGGCCGAGTCGACCAGGTCGTCGAAGCGGCGCTGCTGGGCGGGCGTGCGCCGGAACGCGGGGTCGCCGGACCAGTCGGCGGCGCCGCGCATGGGCGGAAGCAGATCGGGCTCGCGAACCATGTGGACGCGCGGCTCCAGCTGCTCGATCAGTCGGCACAGGTCCTCCCGCAGCGGTACGGCGGCGACGGCGCGCAGTGTGCGGACAGCGTGATCCGACATTCGTTTCCCTTCATCGGGTGGACGTGGTCGGCGGCCACTCTATCGCAGGTTCATTTTACTGAACACTGTCCATCCTGTTGGACTTTGTCTACAGTGTCGTCATGACATCGTCTCTCACAGCGGAGGACGCCCGCCTCGGAATGATCGGCACCGGCGCCATGGGCACGCCGATGGCACATCGTCTCATCCGCGCCCGCGGGCGGCTGGCGATCTGGTCGCGCGCACCGCGGCCCGATCTCGTCGAGCTCGGCGCGAGTCCCGTGGACACCCCCGGCGCACTGGCTGCGCACAGCGACGCCGTGCTCGTCTGGGCTTCGCCGCCGACGTCGCGGCATCCACACACACCACGACCGCCCTGTTGCCCGCGTTGCGCACGGTCTTCGACGAGATCCTCACTGCGGGTCTCGGCGACCGTGACATCTCGGTCACACGGCGACTGACGGCGCGGCGTCATCCGACGCCCGCCACACCCGGGGCGGACTACGCTGAGAACGGAATCCCCGACCGACCCTGAGGAGTTCGACGTGCCCGAACAGACCGCTGCCGAGACCACAACGCCCGTGTCGCCCACGGCCAACATCGGAGTCGTCGGACTCGCGGTGATGGGCTCGAACCTGGCCCGCAATCTGGCGTCGCGCGAGGGCAACACCGTCGCGGTGTACAACCGTTCGCGCTCGAAGACCGACGAGCTCGTCGCGGAGCACCCCGAGGCCGGCTTCGTCCCCGCCTTCTCCTACGAGGAGTTCGCCGCCAGCCTGCAGAAGCCGCGCACGGCACTCATCATGGTCAAGGCCGGCGGCCCCACCGACGCCGTCATCGATGAGCTCATGAACGTCTTCGAGCCCGGCGACATCATCATCGACGGCGGAAACGCGCTGTTCACGGACACCATCCGTCGCGAGAAGGCCGTGCGAGAGCGCGGCTTCAATTTCGTGGGCATGGGTGTCTCCGGCGGTGAGGAGGGCGCGCTCCTCGGCCCGTCGCTCATGCCCGGCGGCCCCGACGAGGCCTGGGTCACGCTCGGTCCCATCCTGCGCTCGATCGCGGCGGTCGCCGAAGGCGAGCCCTGCGTCACCCACATCGGACACGACGGTGCCGGCCACTTCGTGAAGATGGTGCACAACGGCATCGAGTACGCCGACATGCAGCTGATCGCGGAGGCTTACGACCTCATCCGTCGCGCCACGGGCGCGTCGCCCGCCGAGATCGCCGATGTGTTCGCCGAGTGGAACACGGGCGAGCTGGAGAGCTATCTGATCGAGATCACCGCCGAGGTGCTGCGCCAGGTCGACGCCGAAACCGGCACGCCGCTGGTCGATGTCATCCTCGACCAGGCCGGCGCGAAGGGCACCGGAGGGTGGACCGTGCAGACCGCGATCGACCTGGGAGTTCCCGTCTCGGGCATCGCCGAGGCCGTTTTCGCCCGATCGCTGTCGAGCCACCCCGAACAGCGTTCCATCTCCGGCGCACTGCCGGGTCCCGACGACTCGACCGGCGAGCACCTCACCGGCGCCGACGCGGACGCCTTCATCGAGCAGGTGCGGCTGGCCCTCTACGCGTCGAAGATCGTCGCGTACTCGCAGGGATTCGACGAGATCCGCGCCGGCGCCGCGCACTACGACTGGTCGATCGACCTCGGCGCGGTCAGCAAGATCTGGCGCGCCGGCTGCATCATCCGCGCCCAGTTCCTCAACCGGATCGCCGACGCGTACGAAGCCGAGCCGGACCTTGCCGTTCTGCTGACGGCGCCGTACTTCGTCGACGCGCTGACGCGCGCACAGGACGCGTGGCGCAACATCGTCGCGCTGGCTGCCGCCGCCGGCATCCCCGCTCCCGCCTTCTCGTCGTCGCTGGCGTACTACGACGGACTGCGCGCGCGGCGCCTGCCCGCCGCCCTGATCCAGGGCCAGCGCGACTTCTTCGGTGCGCACACCTACAAGCGCATCGACAAGGACGGCACCTTCCACACGCTGTGGTCGGGCGACCGCACCGAGGTCGAGGCCGAAGACACCCACTGACCGCCGGCGGCGCGGCTGAGCAGGGGCGTTTCGGCGCGCTCTGCTCAGCCGCGAGTCGAAAGGCCTAGGCCGTGTTGATCAAGTGGTTTCGGGTTCCGGTGGGCGAGTCTTGAACGGTGACGCGACACGAGGTCTCTGACGAGGTGTGGGCTGTGATGGAGCC
>NZ_MEEL01000026.1:0-81441 GCF_001724435.1 Microbacterium sp. SCN 69-37 | reverse complement strand
CGAGGCGTTCGTCTCCGTCTACGCCAACGACTACACCGACGGCCTGTGCCTGCACGCGATCAAGCTCATCTTCGAGAACATCGAGCGCAGCACGAAGGCCCAGCCGAACTCGACGGATGCCGAGGACATCAAGGCCCGCGAGAAGATGCACAACGCGGCATCCATCTCGGGCATGGCCTTCGGAAACGCCTTCCTCGGGATCGTGCACGCGATGGCGCACGTGACCGGCGCGACCTATCACCTGGTGCACGGCCGCACGAACGCGGTCTACCTGCCCCACGTGATCCGCTACAACGGCACCGTCCCGACCAAGCTGACCAGCTGGCCGAAGTACGAGCGCTACATCGCGCCCGAGCGGTTCCAGGAGATCGCCAAGCACCTGGGCCTTCCGGCAGCCACCCCGGAGGAGGGCGTGGAAAGCTACGCCCGCGCCGTCGAGGAGCTGCGCGACCGGGTCGGCATCGAGCGGTCGTTCCAGCAGCAGGGCGTCGACGAGACCACCTTCATCTCGGGCCTGCAGGAGCTCGCCCTGGCCGCGTACCGCGACCAGTGCGCTCCGGCGAACCCGCGGATGCCGATGATCGAGGACATGAAGACCCTCATGGAGGCGGCCTACTACGGCACCTCCTTCGAGGAGGTCCGCGCGGCCCGCAAGGTCGCCCACGCCGAGAGCGAGGCCGTGACGGGAACCGTGCGCACGGCGCCCGCCAAGGCGACGGCCAAGAAGGCCAAGGCCAGCGCCTGACCGACGCTGCGGAACGAAGGGGGCCGGGGGAGCATACCCGGCCCCCTTCTCCGTGCCCGCCGGGCGTCCTCGAGGCTGTGCACACCGTCGACGGCGGCGCACGAGGTCGCTACGATGACCGCGTGCGCTTCGAGTTCGACGGGGAGATCTTTCGCTGGGACGCCCGGCGCGAGGACTGGTACTTCGTCGAGCTGCCGGGCGAGCTCAGTGCCGACATCCGCGACCTCCCGCGGCCGCCGCGCGGATTCGGCGCCGTCCGCGTCGCGGTCGTCATCGGCGGCTCGCAGTGGCGCACGTCCGTCTTCCCCGACGCGCACCGCGCACGCTACGTGTTGCCGTTGAAGCGATCGGTTCGCGAGGCCGAGGGCATCGGTTCCGCGGGCACCGTACGGGTGGCGCTGGAGGTTCTCGATGGCTGATCCGGCCACGATCCTCGCCGCGTCGGCTTACCTCGTCGCCGCCGTGGCCGGCGTGGTCCTCACCGTCGTCGACGTGCGCACGCACCGCCTGCCGAACAGGATCGTTCTTCCTGCGTTGATCGTGACGATCGCGCTTCTCGCGGCGTCCTGTGCGTTCGGCGGCCCATGGGCCGCGCTGGTGCGCGCGCTCGGTGCCGGCGCCGCGCTGTTCGTCTTCTTCGTGCTGCTGCGCGTGGCGGGGCGCGGGGCGATCGGCGGCGGCGACGTCAAGCTGGCCGCGCTCGTCGGCGTGCTTCTCGGCTGGGTCGGATGGTCTGCCGTGCTCCTCGGGGTCGTCGCCGCTTTCCTCGCTGCGGGCGTCGTCGCCATCGTCCTGCTGGCCGCGCGACGGGCGACCAGGTCGACCCGTATCCCCTTCGGGCCGTTCCTCGTCATCGGGACGTGGATCGGAGTGCTCGCCGACCTCGTGTGACGCACGGCGGCCCCTGTCAAG
Organism: Microbacterium sp. SCN 69-37; assembly: GCF_001724435.1. Lineage (NCBI taxonomy): Bacteria > Bacillati > Actinomycetota > Actinomycetes > Micrococcales > Microbacteriaceae > Microbacterium > Microbacterium sp. SCN 69-37. The sequence goes on along the minus strand of NZ_MEEL01000026.1, from coordinate 79,784 downwards.
GCCCTGTGCGTCGTGCGTGAGGTGTATATCCTGGGCGGCATGGATCTGTCCCGCATCATCGCGCGCGCCCTGACGCTCACGCCGGTGCGAGCGTTCCTGCGCTACAGCGAACGGCGGGGGCCGATGCTCGCCGACAGCGTCACCTATCGCACGCTGTTCAGCCTCTTCGCGGCGGTCTTGCTCGGATTCTCGATCGCCGCCCTGTGGCTCTCCGGCGACGCGGATGCGTGGCGGGCGCTCGTGGCGGCCGTCGACCGGGCTGTGCCCGGCCTCGTCGGCGAGAACGGTCTCGTGAATGTCGACAAGATCTCGCTCCCGGTCGGCCTGTCGATCGCCGGCGCGCTCTCGCTCGTGGGTCTCGTCGGTGCCGCGATCGGTGCGATCGGGTCGCTGCGGACGGCGATGCGCATCGTGTGCGACAAACTCATCGACGACGTTCCCGTGTGGATCGTCCTGCTGCGCAACCTTGCGCTGGCCGTCGGCGTCGGCGCCGCGCTGCTGGCCTCCGCCGCCGTCACCATGATCGGCACCGCCGGACTCGACGTCGTCGCCCAGTGGCTGGGTCTGGCCCGCGAAGACCCGGCCATCGCGTGGGGCACCCGCTGGCTGGCCATTCTCGTCACCTTCGTCTTGGACGCCGTCGTCGTCGCGGTGCTGTTCCGGGTGCTGTCGGGGGTGCGGGCGTCGGCTACGGCGCTGTGGACGGGGGCCCTGATCGGCGCCGTCGGGCTCACGGTGCTGCAGCAGCTGTCGGGGCTCTTCGTCGGCGGAGCCACGTCGAACCCGCTGCTGGCCTCGTTCGCATCGCTCATCGCACTGCTGCTCTGGGTCAACCTGTCGGCGCAGGTGATCCTGATCTCCACGTCGTACATCTTCACCGTCGCGGAGGAGCAGGACGACCGCGTGCGTGCGCGCTACGGGTCTGCGACCTTCCTCCAGCGTCGGGTGCGGACGGCGGAGAACGCCGTCGCGCTCGCCACAGCCGAGCTCGAAGCGGCGCGCCGCGCCGAACGCGGCGAGCGCGAGCGCTCCGCCGCCTCGTCGCGGGCGGATGTAACGACCAGGTAAGGGCCTCGTGAAGATGACTCCCGCCGATGTGCATCCCGCGGGGGCGCACGTTAGCGTGTGATCTGTGTCAGAACCCGAAGCCGTGACCGGTCCCACCTCCGCGCCTCATGCGCTCCACGCAACCCACCCGCTGGCGCTGGCGCCGGTGACCGGGCCCGCCAGTTCCGTGGACGGATTCGTCCGACAGTTCCTGCGCAACCTCAACTACGAGCGGGGCGTGCCGCTGTCGGCGTCCACCCCGAACGACCGCTACTTCGCGTTCGCGATGACCGTCCGCGACTACCTCATGGCGCGCTGGCTCGAGGACCTCCGCCGACAGCGTGTCGTCCAGGCCAAGGGCGTCTGCTACCTCTCCGCCGAGTATCTGCTGGGCCGCCAGCTCGACAACAATCTGCTCGCGAGCGGCCTCACGGAGATCGCGACCGAGGCGATGGCCGCCTGCGGCATCGACATCGAGGAGCTGCGTGCGCAGGAGGTCGAGCCCGGACTCGGCAACGGCGGCCTCGGGCGCCTCGCGGCCTGTTTCATCGACTCGCTCGCGACGATGGGCGTGCCCAACATCGGCTACGGCATCCGCTACGAGTACGGCATCTTCCGGCAGACGTTCGTCGACGGACAGCAGGTCGAGCAGCCGGACGCGTGGCTGACGCTCGGTTCGCCCTGGGAGTTCCCGCACCCCGAGGCGGCACGCCGCATCTCCTTCGGCGGACACACCGAGACCTACGACGACGCCGGCGTCACCCGGTCGCGCTGGGTGCCGGGCTGGGACGTGCTCGCCGTCCCCTACAACTACATGGTGCCCGGCTACCTCAACGGGCGCGTCAACACGCTGCGGTTGTGGAGTGCCAAGGCGACCGACTCGTTCGACCTGCGCGTCTTCAACTCCGGCGACTACGAGGAGGCCGTCCGAGCCCAGACGTTCGCCGAGAACATCTCCAAGGTCCTCTACCCCGAGGACTCCACGCCGCAGGGCAAGGAGCTGCGTCTGCAGCAGCAGTACTTCTTCGTCGCGGCATCCATCGGCGACTTCCTGGAGCACACTCTCCCGGCCGACTTCGACATCCACAAGCTCCCGGACCGCGTCATCTTCCAGCTCAACGACACCCACCCGGTGATCGGCGTTCCCGAACTCATGCGCGTGCTCGTCGACGAGCGCAAGCTCGAGTGGGATGCCGCGTGGACGATCACGCAGCAGTGCTTCGCCTACACGTGCCACACGCTGCTGCCGGAGGCGCTCGAAGTGTGGTCGGTCGACCTTCTGGGACGCCTCCTGCCGCGCCACCTGGAGATCATCTACCGCATCAACGAAGAGTTCCTCGAGGCGGTGCGCGAACGCTACGGCGATGACGAGATGCGCATCCGCAACATGTCGATCATCGGCGAGTTCCCCGAGCGCAGCGTCCGGATGGCGTACCTCGCCACGGTCGCCGGTGCGAAGGTGAACGGCGTCGCCGAACTGCACTCGCAGTTGCTGCGCGACAAGGTGCTGCCGGACTTCAACGACTTCTTCCCGGGCAAGTTCACGAACGTCACGAACGGCATCACTCCGCGCCGCTTCGTGCGCCTCGCCAACCCCGGGCTGTCCGAGTTGATCACGGAGGCGATCGGCACGGGGTGGCTCACCGACCTCGAGCGTCTGCGGGAACTCGAGGCGTACGCCGAGGATCCCCGGTTCCGCGAGGCGTTCGCCGAGGTCAAATCGGCGAACAAGCGCCGCCTCGGCGATGTGCTGCGCGCGCGGGACGGCCTCGAGATCAGCGACGGCCACATGCTCGACGTGATGGTCAAGCGTCTGCACGAGTACAAGCGGCAGATGCTCAAGCTTCTTCACGTCGTCACGCAGTACGAGAGCATCGTGTCGGGCCGTGTCGCGGCATCCGACATCCTGCCGCGCACCGTCATCTTCGGTGCGAAGGCGGCGCCCGGCTATGCCATGGCCAAGCGCATCATCCACCTCATCAACGCCGTCGGAGAAGTGGTCAACGCCGATCCGCGCGTCGAGGGGCGTCTGAAGGTGTTGTTCCCGCCGAACTACAACGTCACGCTCGCCGAGCGCCTGATCCCGGCCGCCGACCTGTCGGAGCAGATCTCGCTCGCAGGCAAGGAGGCCTCGGGCACGGGCAACATGAAGTTCGCCCTCAACGGCGCGCTGACGATCGGAACCGACGACGGCGCGAACGTCGAGATCCGTCAGCTCGTCGGCGATGACAACTTCTTCCTCTTCGGCATGAGCGAGCCCGAGGTCGAGGCGCTGTGGGCCCGGGGCTACAAGCCCGCCGACTTCTACCAGGGCGACGAGAACCTCCGCCGCGCGATGGATCTCATCGCCTCCGGCGCGTTCTCGGGCGGCGATCGCAGCGTGTTCGAGCCGATCGTGTCGAACCTGCTCTACGACGACCGCTTCATGGTGCTGGCCGACTACTCGTCATACGTCGCGGCGCAGGACCAGGTGGATGCCGCCTATGTCGATCAGGACGCGTGGACGCGGTCGGCGATCCTGAACGTCGCACGCTCCGGCTTCTTCTCGTCCGACCGCTCGATGCGCGACTACATCGAGCGCATCTGGCACACCCCGCCGCTGCTCTGACTCGGGCGCGTTTCGACTCGCTGCGCTCGCTCAACGACCGGCAGGCCCCGCGCCCCGGTCGTTGAGCGCGGAGCCCAGCGGCGAGTCGAAACGCGCCGCCTCGCCTCGCCCTGCCCGTCCGCAACTGCAAGGCGTGCTGACCGGCACGCCGTCTCCGCGAGGGATGCGGCGGCGTGTCTCGCGGCATCCCTTGCATTTCGGCTCGCGCCTGCGCACGCGGTGTCAGCGGGAGTAGCGTTCGACGAACGCGCGCAGGATACTGCCGGTGTGCACGACCGGCAGCCGGCGCACCGCCGCGAGGGTGAGATCCAGCTCGTCCGCTCCGAAGTACCCGTAGTCGGCATACGCCCGGATGCGTGTGCTGATGCCCTCGACGTCGCACTCCGGGTGGAACTGCGTGGCGTAGACGTTGCGGCCCACGCGGAACATCTGCACGGGACAGGCCTCGCCTCGAACGAGCAGTGTCGCCGTCGCCGGCAGTGCGGAGATCGCCTCCTTATGGCCGACGAATGCCGCGAAGCGGTCGGGCAGGCCGGCCAGCAGCGGGTCGTCGTGCCCGGCGGCGGTCTTGTCGACCTCGATGACACTGATGGGCTCCCGGTAGGTGCCGTCGATGGCAGCGCCCTGATGTGCGCCGAGGGTTCCTACGCCGTAGCAGGCGCCGAAGAAGGGGAAGTCCCGCGCCACCACCTCGTCGAGAAGGGCGGCGATCTCCGTCTCGACGCGCCGCTGCGCGGGTGACTTCTTCTCGATCGGATCCGACGCGTTGAACGGCCCGCCGCCCACGAAGATGCCTGAGTACGCGTCCAGGTCCACCTTTCCGAGGGGCCCTGCCTCCATCCGCACGCGGACGAGCTCGTCCGGCGACAGCCCGGTGAAGCGGAGAAAGAGGCGGTACTCCTCGTCGGCGGGTACGTCCTCCGCCCGGGTCCCGAGCAGCAGGAACGGCTTCATCCTCGGACCGTTTCGATGTACGAGATGAGGGCGTCCAAGGTGGCGGCGACGGCGGGGTTTCGAGGCCCCTCGTCGCGAGCGACGGCCCAGTAGGCGAGAGGGTGCGCGTAGGCGCCGTCCAGCACCCGGGTCAGGCGCGGGTCGGCGTCGCCGAGGAAATCGGGCAGGATGCCGATGCCCGCTCCGGCCGCCGTCGCCTCGACGTGTGCGAAGACGCTCGTCGAACGGACGGATGCCGGCGAGTCCGGCAGCTCCTGCAGCGCGCGGTCGAGCTCATCGACCTGCAGCGAGCTCTCCACGTAGTACACGAGGGGGTGTGCGGCCAGCTCGGCGATCGAGTCGGGCCTACCCGCCTCGTCGAGATAGTCGGGTGTCGCGTAGAGACGAAGCGCGTACGCGCAGACCGGCGTCGCGTACGCCCGCAGCACCTGAGGTCGACCGACGACGATCTCCAGATCGACGCCGGAGCGGTTCTGGCGGACACGCTGCGTCGCCGAGAGCAGCTCGACCGCGAGCTGCGGGTGCTCGCGTCGCAGAGCGGTCATCGCCGGTGCGAGGAAGACCGAGGTGAAGGCATCGGGGGCGGAGACGCGCACCATGCCGTGCACGGCATCGGCGTTCTCCCCGTCGATGAGCTCGCGCAGTGACGCTTCGATGCGCTCGGCGATCGTCACCGCACGGTGACCGAGATCGGTGACCTCCCAGCCGCCGGCGGTGCGGACCAGGACACGTCCTCCCATCGCGGACTCGAGCGCCGTGACCCGACGGGACACCGTGGAGTGATTGACCCCGAGAACCTCGGCGGCGGCCGTGTAGCGACCCAGGCGCGCGACCGACAGGAATGTCATCAGCGCGTCCAGTGGGGGATCCGGGGGAGCGGCAGGCATGCCGACGAGTGTGCACCAGTGCACACCTGCGGTGCAAGTTTGCGGCGAGTGTGTGCATTGATCCACGGTCACGCGGTGCCTACGCTGGCCACGGGCGACGTCGAGGACGACGGCGGCCACTGCCCGCGACGACGACCGTCGCCGGTGTCGAAGGGAGTCTCATGTCCACGATCGCCTTCATCGGATTGGGTCACATGGGTGCGCCCATGTCGGCGCACCTCGTTGCCGCGGGGCACACCGTCCATGGCGTCGACCTCAACCCCGCTGCTGCGGCGGCCGCCGCCGAGCGGGGAGTGCAGATCGTCTCCTCGGTTGCCGAGGCCCTCGACGGCGCGGATGCCGCGATCACCTCGCTGCCCAAGCCCGAGCACGTCCGCGGCGTGTACGGGGGCATCGACGGCATCCTTGCGCACGCGGCGCCGTCGACCTTGCTGCTGGACACCTCGACCGTCGACGTGGAGACATCGCGCTGGTGCCACGCCGGAGCGCAGCAGCGCGGTCTGTCGTTCGTGGATGCGCCGATCTCCGGCGGAACCGCGGGCGCGGAGGCGCGCACGCTGACGTTCATGCTCGGCGGAGGTGCCGCCGACGTGGAGAGGGCGCGGGAGGTCGTGGCGCCGATGGCGGGCAACGTCATCGCCTGCGGTGAGGCGGGAGCCGGCATCGCCGCGAAGCTCGTCAACAACATGATGCTCTTCATCTCGGTCATGGCCGTGTCGGAAGGCTCGCAACTCGCGGAGCAGCTCGGTCTGGATCCGCAGGTGTTCTGGGACGTCGCCCGCGTCTCGTCGGCCGACTCGTGGGCGCTGCGCACCTGGTATCCGGTGCCGGGCATCGTCGAGAAGGCGGCGGCGAACAAGAATTTCGACGCGACCTTCTCCGTCGAGCTCGCCCGCAAGGACTGCGCACTGGCCGTACAGGCCGGAGACGACACCGGCGTGCACCTGCCGGCGGCGCGTCTCGCGCTCGGCCAGCTCGACGACCTCATCGCCGAAGGCCTGGGGGGCAAGGACTGCACGCTGGTCGCGCGGTTCGCCTCGCCGGACGGCACCCTCCGCGGCTACGACCCGTCCCGCGACGGCGCGTCCGCCGCCTGACCCGCCATCCCCTGCACACCCCGATCGAGAGGGCAATCCATGACCACCGCATCCGCACCGCAGACCTCCGCCGATCCCACCGGCTCGGTCACCGTGATCCCGCACATCGTCGCCGGAGAACGCGTCAGCCCCCAAGGCCGGACCGGTCCGGTCTTCAACCCCGCCTCGGGCCGGCAGAGCGGAGAGGTCGCCCTGGCCTCGGCCGCGTTCGTCAACGAGGCCGCCCGCCGCGCCCAGGCCGCTCAGCGTGGTTGGCGCGACACCGGCCTCGGCAAACGTCAGCAGGTGATGTTCCGCCTCCGCGAGATCGTCGCCTCCCGCGCCGAGGAGCTGGCCCGCATCATCACCGCCGAGCACGGCAAGACGGTGGACGATGCCCTCGGCGAAGTGGCTCGAGGGCTCGAGAACGTCGAGTTCTGCACCAGTCTGATGCACCACCTCAAGGGCGACTACTCCGAGCAGGTCGCGTCGGGCGTCGACGTGCACCAGGTGCGTCAGCCGGTGGGTGTGGTCGCGTGCATCACGCCGTTCAACTTCCCCGCGATGGTGCCGCTGTGGATGGTGACGACCGCCATTGCCGCCGGCAACGCCGTGATCCTCAAGCCCAGCGAGCGCGACCCGTCGGCGGCGGTGTGGCTGGCCGAGGCCTTCGCCGAGGCGGGGCTTCCCGACGGCATCCTGAACGTCGTCCACGGCGACAAGGAGGCGGTCGACGCACTGCTGGACGACCCGATCGTGCGCGCCGTGTCGTTCGTAGGCTCGACCCCGATCGCCAGGTACATCTACGCGCGTGCCGCCGAGAACGGCAAGCGCGTGCAGGCGCTGGGCGGAGCGAAGAACCACATGATCGTCATGCCCGATGCCGATCTGGACGCCGCCGCGGATGCCGCGGTCTCGGCGGCTTACGGCTCGGCGGGGGAGCGCTGCATGGCCGTGTCGGTCGTCGTCGCGGTCGGCGACGTCGCCGACCCGCTGGTCGCGAAGGTCGCCGAGCGCATCGGCGGACTCGTCGTCGGCGACGGCACCGACCCCGACAGCGACATGGGCCCGCTGATCACGCGCGATGCCCTCGAGCGTGTCCGCGGCTTCGTCGCGGGAGCTGCGGACGAGGGCGCCCGCATCGTGGTGGACGGCCGCGAGCTCGCGGTGGACGGCGACGGGTTCTTCATCGGACCGTCGCTCGTCGACGCCGTGACGCCGGGCATGCGCGTCTACGACGAGGAGATCTTCGGGCCGGTGCTCTCGGTCGTGCGTGTCGCCTCCTACGACGACGCCGTTGCGCTGATCAACGACAACCGCTACGCCAACGGCACCGCGGTGTTCACCCGCGACGGCAAGACCGCCCGCCAGTTCGAGTACGACATCGAGGTCGGAATGGTCGGGGTCAACGTCCCCATTCCCGTGCCGATCGGGGCGTTCTCGTTCGGCGGCTGGAAGGACTCGCTGTTCGGCGACACGCACATGTACGGCCCGGAGGCGTTCAACTTCTACACGCGCCGGAAGGTCGTCACGACGCGGTGGCCCGACCCCAGCGAGAGCCAGATCAGCCTGGGCTTCCCGACCCACTGAATCGCCCAGGATAGGCTGGAGTTCCACATTCCGCTCCATCGTCGGAGGTACACCATGGCGATCGCACGACTGCACGGAGGCCCGCTGGACGGGCAGGTCCTTCCCCTGGACGACGAGAGCCAGGACCGGCTGATCCTGCCCTACAGCGAGACCCAGATCGTCTACGAGCGCACCGGCGCGGCCGAGAACACCGGCGAGGGTGACGGCCCGACGTCCGCCGAGTTCCACTTCGTGGAGGCGGAGGACGACATCGATCCCGACCTCGACGGCCGGGACGAGTGACACCGCAGCCCCAGCGCGCGCTCGAGATCGAGCTGACGTTCGACGTCCACGGCGACACCCCGCTGCCCGACCTGTCGGGTCTGCCGGGTGTCGCCGTCGTCGATGGGCCCGCGCATCGTGATCTCGATGCCCGGTACCTGGACGTGCCGGGCTTCGCCCTGGGGCGCGCCGGCTACGCGGTGCGCCGCCGCACCGGAGGACCGGACGAGGGATGGCACATCAAGGGGCCGAAGACCGCCGACGGCGGGCGGCTCGAGACGCACTGGCCGCTCGATGAGGCGCCAGCGAGCGCGCCCGCCGGTGAGGTGACCGTCCCGGATGCCGTCGCCGACGCCGTGGCCGAGATCGCCGCCGGAGACCTGGCGCCGATTGCCCGCATCGTCAACGACCGCCATGCCTACGCCCTCCGCGACGAGGTGGGCGCGCTCGTCGCGGAGTTCGTCGACGACCACGTCGTCGCGACCGACGAGGTCCGCGGTGTGCAGACGACGTGGCGCGAGTGGGAGTTCGAGCTGGGTCCTGCGGCGCCGGCCGACGGTGCCCGCACCGCGCTCTTCGACGCCGTCACCGCCGCCGTCGCGGCGGTCGGCGGACGCCCCGCGGCATCCGATTCGAAACTTGCCCGCACCCTCGGACTCTGACGCTCGTCGGTCCCGTCCGGTCGCTTCCGCCTGCGGATGACGTCGAGAAGGGACCGACGAACGCCCGTTGGATGCCGGAAACCACTGACGCCGCCCCCGGCTTCGGTTGGGGCGGCGTCAGTCGTAGGTGTCAGCGTACTCCTGTGATCCATGCATTCACATGGTCAGCACAGAAACGGCCGCTGTGCACTCAGAGGTTGATCATGTGTCCCGCGAGACCGTGGAAGGCCTCCTGCAGGGCCTCGGACAGCGTCGGGTGCGTGTGCACGTTGCGGGCAAGCTCCAGAGCGGTCAGGTCCCACTTCTGGGCGAGGGTGAGCTCCGGCAGCAGCTCCGACACGTCGGGGCCGATGAGGTGGCCGCCGACGAGCTCGAGGTGCTCGGCATCCGCGATGAGCTTGACGAAGCCGACCGGCTCGCCGAGGCCGTGCGCCTTGCCGTTGGCCATGAAGGGGAAGGTCGCGACCTTGTACTCGCGTCCGGTCTCCTTGTACTGAGCCTCGGTGTAGCCGAACGACGCCACCTGCGGCGAGCAGAAGGTCGCACGTGGCATCATGCGGTAGTCGCCGAGGGCCATGGTCTCCGCGCCACCGATCGTCTCGGCGGCGACGACGCCCTGCGCCTCGGCGACGTGGGCGAGCTGCAGCTTGGCCGTGACGTCACCGATGGCGTAGATGCCCTCGACGTTGGTACGCATGAAGTCGTCGATCTCGATGGCACCGCGCTCGGTGAGCTTCACACCGGTGTTCTCCAGGCCGAAGCCCTCGACCCGGGGAGCGAAGCCGATCGACATGAGCACCTTGTCGGCTTCGATCGAGCCCTGCGCACCGCTCTTGTTGTCGGTGTAGGTCACCGTGACCTTGTCGCCGGAGTCGACGACCGACTCCACCTTGGTCGAGACGAGGATGTCGACCCCGAGGTTCTTGTACTGCTTCGCGATCTCCTTCGAGACGTCCGCGTCCTCGTTGGGGAGGGCCCGGTCGAGGAACTCGATGATCGTGACCTTCACGCCGTAGTTCGTCATGACGTAGGCGAACTCCATGCCGATCGCGCCGGCGCCGACGATGACGATCGAGTTCGGCAGATCGCGCGTGAGGATCTGCTCCTCGTACGTCACGACGTTCTCGCTCAGCGTCACGCCCGGGAGCAGGCGCACCGTCGAGCCGGTCGCGATGATGACGTTGTCGAAGGTGACCTCTTCGGTGGAGCCGTCGCTCTTGGCGACCGAGATCGCCTTGGGGCCGGTGAAGGTGCCCCGGCCCTCGAACTCGGTGACCTTGTTCTTCTTCATCAGGTAGTGGATGCCCTTGACGCGGCCGTCGGCGACGACGCGCGACCGGTCCCACGCCGTGCCGAAGTCGAGGCTGAACTCACCCGTGATGCCGAAGAAGTCGGCCTTGTGCTTCAGGGTGTGGGCGATCTCGGCGTTCTTCAGAAGCGCCTTGGAGGGGATGCAGCCGACGTTGAGGCAGACACCGCCCCAATACTTCTCTTCGATGATGGCGACGGACTGGCCGAGCTGCGCGGCGCGGACCGCCGCGACATAGCCACCAGGGCCGGCACCGAGGACGACGACGTTGAAATGAGGCATGCTCTCAGCCTAGTCCTCGGGGGTGGCTCGGGACTTCCGCAGAAGCACCGCCACGAGGGCGCCGAGCGCGGCCGCGACCACCAGGCCGAGCAGCACCCAGACGAACACCGGGACACCTCCATCGCCGTTCGATGTCGGCGTCGCGGTGAGTGTCTGTGTGGTCGTCGTTTCGGCGGGAGCGGCCGTCTGCGACGAGCCGCCCGCCACGGTGAACGTGTACTGCCCCGAGACCGGGTGGCCGTCGCTGGAGACCACGCGCCAGGTCACGGTCACCGGGCCGGACGCGTTGCCGGCGAGCCCCTGTGTCAGATGCGTGCCGTCCAGCGTCGGATCGACGTCGGTGAGCGAGGCTCCCGCGGCATCCGTCACCACGACCTGCGTCGCGCCGGGCTCGTCCATCAGCACGCCGCTGAACGTCATGGTGATCTGGGCGGGCAGCGTGCCGACCTCGGCGTTCACGCCCGGGTCGGCGCCGATCAGCTCATCGTGCGCCCACGCGGGGGAGGCCACGGCGATGGAGAGTCCGCCGAGCAGGAGTGCGACGAGGCCGACGAGGACCGAACGGAACGTACGAACTCTGTGTGACATCACGTCCTCGACCCTATCCGCGCCTGTTGTGCGCCGGGTCGGAGTCCTAGCATGGCGGCAGGCGAGCGTCGCGCTCGCCGTGACCGGAAGGACGGTGCGAGATGGACGCCAGGATGATGGAAGCGATGGCCGGCGAGATGTCGATGGCCGAGATGCCCGCGATGGATGCCGCGGTCATGCAGGCCTGCATGGACGCCTGTGCCGCCTGTGAGCAGGCCTGCACGGTGTGCTCGATGCAGATGATGGGCTGTGCCCCGTCGTGCATGAACTGCGCCGACATGTGCAACACCATGATGCGTGCCATGCTGCGGATGCCGGGCATGACGCCGGCGTCGATGATGGCGATGCTCGACGCCTGCATCGCGATGTGTCAGACGTGCATGGACATGTGCATGATGCACGCTGATGACAGCCCCGTGTGCGCCATGTGCGCGGACGCGTGCCGGGCCTGTATGGATGCGTGCATGGCGGTCAAAGACGCGATGATGGCGGCCGCCTGAGCGGCACCCGTCCCTCTCGACTCAGACCGCGAGCACGTTGAAGAGCCGTCCTCCGGCGTGGAGCGCGTGATAGCGCGGGTGGAACGCGACCGGCGTACCCCGTTGCACGGACGCCGCGGCCCCGGCGCCGTTCCACAGTTCGATCTCGCGCCCCTCGAGGGTGACGATCGTGAGCGTGCCGTCGGCCGCTGAGGCGACCGCGATCGCGTCGACCCATTCTCCGGGCGTTGCCGACACCAGCCGCGACTGGATCAGGTGGACGGCGTGTCCGGCCGCGAAGGAAGAGCAACCGCGGCCCGTCGCGCACATGCAGATGGCGTCCTGACGCACCGGTGCGGGCGTGAGGCGGTTCTGCGCTGCGGACACGGGGTTCCTCTCGTGGATGCCGCCCGTGGTGGCGGTGCGATCAGGCTACGTCGGGGCGAAGGCCGTCCGCGCGGACGGCGTCACACATCGACACACGCCGCTGAGTCGCACCGCTCGGCGGGATCGGGGCTGGCGCGGCGCGAAACCCGGTTCCCCGGCGGGGGTTCGCAGCCCGGGTCGATCCGTTAGGGTGAAGAGGAAGGAGGCCATGGTGGAAGAGAACGCTCGAGACGCTGGTGTCAGCGGTATCCGACGTGACGCCGGGAGTGCCGGCTCTGCCGACACCACCCAGACTTTCGGTCACGATTCCGACCTCTCCTTCGTGCCGTTCGGAACGGACCTGACGGACGTCGAGCGGGAGGCCATCGATGCGCTTCCGTCTCGCGCTGCGTTGCTGCTCGTCCGCTCCGGTCCCACGGCGGGCGCACGCTATCTGCTCGACACCGATGTCACCACGGTTGGGCGCCATCCCGAGGCCGACATCTTCTTCGACGATGTCACCGTCTCTCGTCGTCACGCAGAGATCACCCGCACCGGCGCCGTCTTCGAGCTCGTCGACCAGCGCTCTCTGAACGGCAGCTATGTCAACGGTGAACGGGTGGACCGTGCCGTGCTCATCGACGGCTCCGAGGTGCGCATCGGCAAGTTCCGCCTCAACTTCTTCGCGTCGCCGGTCGACCGCGGTCAGGTGACGAGCGGGTGAGCCCGGCTGTCTCACCCCGTGGACGCGCGTCGTCCTCGGGTTATCTCAGCATTGGTCAGGTGCTCGCACGCCTGACGCCGGAGTTCTCCGATCTCAGCGCGAGCAAGCTGCGCTACCTCGAGGTGCAGGGCATCGTCACGCCCCTGCGAACCGAGTCGGGGTACCGCAAGTTCTCGCCTCTCGACGTCGAGCGACTGCGCACCGCGCTCACGCTTCAGCGCGACCACTACATGCCCCTTGCGCGAATTCGCGAGTATCTCGACGAACAGCACGGCGGCACTGTCGCGCCGCCGGCGACGGCGTCGATCGTCACCGCCCCGCGCCGCTATCGCCGCGAGGAACTGCTGCAGACGGCAGGAGCGTCGGCGGCGCTGCTGAACGATGCCGTACGCGCCGGGCTCATCGCGGCAGCCGAGAGCTACGACGACAAGACGCTGGGTGTGCTTCGTGCGCTCGTGGCCCTCGACGGGCACGGCATCCAGCCCCGCCACGTGCGGGGCGTCCGGCAGGCGGCGGAGCGTGAGGTCGCGCTCGTCGAGAGCGCGCTGACGCCCCTGTTGCGCCGCTCGGACGCCGTGTCGCGTGCACGTGCGGGCGAGCTCGCTCCCGAGCTGCTTCGTCGCCTGGACGAAGTGCGCGCGGCGTTCGCGCACGCGGCGCTGGACCGCATCGCGCCGTGACGGCGGCGCGACACGCCGAGCGTCGGGATGCGGATGTCGTTGCCGCAGGCACTCGGCTGATCTACCGTGGAGGAAACGACGCACTGTCCACATGGAGGCGAGCATGACCGCGCACGATGCGCCTGATGAGGTCCGCTTCGCCACCGAGCTGCTGTTCACGGACGGTCTGCCGCAGATGGATGACGAGGTCGGGTACCGCGGCGCCGTCGCTGCACGCGCAGCCGGCATCACCTATCGTCAGCTCGACTATTGGGCGCGTACCGAACTCGTCCAGCCCACCGTCCGCGGCGCCAGCGGTTCGGGATCGCAGCGTCTCTACGGCTTCCGCGACATCCTCGTGCTCAAACTGGTGAAGCGGCTTCTCGATACCGGCATCTCCCTGCAGCAGATCCGCACGGCGGTCGAGCAGCTTCGTGCCGCCGGCATCCGCGATCTCGCCGGCACCACGCTGATGAGCGACGGCGCGTCCGTCTATCTCTGCACCTCGAACGACGAAGTCATCGACCTCGTCAGCAGGGGACAGGGCGTGTTCGGCATCGCCGTCGGCAAAGTGCTGCACGAGGTCGAATCGACCTTGCTCGACTTCGATCCGCAGGCTCCGGACCCCGTCGACGAACTCGCCGCTCGTCGCGCCGTCAAGTCCGCCTGAGAAGGCAACGGCGCCGCGAGCCGACGCGCTGCTTGTCGGCTCTCGTCTTCGGCGCCCGATCGACGACCGACCGCTGTGTGACGGAAAAGGTCAGGCCCGCTGCTCGCCCGCGGTGATCCGACCGGTGCGCATGACGCGGTCCAGCAGTGCGTCGAAGTCGCCGGCCAGCTCCTGAGCCGAGTCGCCCGGCCAGATGTGCAGCGGCTTCGCCGCCCCCTGCGCCTGCTGCAGCGACGTGCGCTCGGGAAGCTGTGGCGACAGGACGAGCGGACCGAACATGTCGCGCAGCTCCTTGATGCGGAACTGGTGCTCGATCGACTGCGGGCGCACGCGATTCACGACGATCCCGAGCGGCTGCAGGCGGGGAGACAGGCCACGGCGGATCTCCTCGATCGCCCGCAACGCCCTGTCGGCGGCGGCGACCGAGAACAGTCCCGGTTCGGTGACCACGATGACCCGGTCCGAAGCCGCCCATGCGGTACGCGTCAGTGCGTTGAGCGAGGGGGCGCAGTCGATGAGGACGAGGTCGTAATCGGCTTCGATGGTGGCGAGGGCCTCTTCGAGCTTCCACACGTCGCGCACACTCGGGTGCGGGCCGTCGAAGTTGATCGCCGACGGGCTGCCGATCATGACGTCGATCGTGCCCGGGTGCACCTTGGCCCAGCCGCTGGCGGTGATGGCCTGGCGGACCACCTTCTCCTTGGGATTGGCGAGCACGTCGGCCACGTTCAGCCGGCCGGCCACCTGGATGTCCATGCCCGTCGACACGTCAGATTGCGGGTCGAGGTCGACGACGAGAGTCCGCACCCCTCGGGCGAACGCCGCGGAGGCGAGGCCGAGAGTCACGGTGGTCTTGCCGACACCCCCCTTGAGCGAGGAGACGGAGAGTACGTGCACGAGGCTCTACGTTACCGTCCCCTAGGCTGTGAGGACACTCAGGCCCTCGTGAAAAGTGGGCTCGTCGGGGAATCTGCTCCCTCGGCGCGCGGGAGCCGCTCGGAGAAGAGGTCCGCATGTTCCGCAAGATCCTGGTGGCCAACCGCGGAGAGATCGCGATCCGTGCCTCTCGTGCCGCCTTCGAACTGGGTGCGCGGACGGTCGCGGTCTACCCCTACGAGGACCGCTACTCGCTGCACCGGCTGAAGGCCGACGAGGCGTACCAGATCGGCACCATCGGCCAACCTGTGCGTGCGTACCTCGACGTCGATGAGATCATCCGCGTGGCCGAGCAGGCGGGCGCCGACGCCATCTACCCCGGCTACGGCTTCCTCTCCGAGAACCCCGAGCTGGCCGCGGCCGCCGCGCGCAGCGGCATCGTCTTCATCGGCCCGCCGTCGCGCGCCCTCGAGATGGCGGGCAACAAGGTGACCGCCAAAGAGCATGCGATCGCGGCCGGGGTGCCGGTGCTGCGCTCGACGCCCGCGTCGGACGACGTCGACGCGCTCGTCGCGCGCGCGGACGAGATCGGCTTCCCGATCTTCGTGAAGGCGGTCGCCGGCGGCGGCGGGCGGGGAATGCGCCGCGTCGAAGCCGCGCCGCAGCTGGCCCCTGCGATCGCGGAGGCGATGCGCGAGGCCGATGCCGCGTTCGGCGATGCCCGCGTCTTCCTGGAACAGGCCGTGCAGCGGCCGCGTCACGTCGAGGTGCAGATCCTCGCCGACAAGACCGGCGAGACCGTGCACCTGTTCGAGCGGGACTGCTCGGTGCAGCGACGTCATCAGAAAGTCGTCGAGATCGCGCCGGCGCCCAACCTCGACCCCACCATCGCCTCGGCATTGCACGCCCACGCGATCGCGTTCGCCCGGTCGATCGGCTACGAGAACGCCGGAACGGTGGAGTTCCTCCTCGAGACGGCCGGTCCCCGCGCCGGCGAGGTCGTCTTCATCGAGATGAATCCGCGCATCCAGGTCGAGCACACCGTGACCGAGGAGGTCACCGACGTCGACCTCGTGCAATCGCAGATGCGCATCGCTGCCGGCGAGACGCTCGCCGAGCTCGGCCTGCGCCAGGACCAGATCCGCCTGCGCGGGGCGGCGCTGCAGTGTCGCATTACGACGGAGGACCCGACGCAGGGCTTCCGCCCGGACACGGGAAAGATCACCACATACCGTTCGCCGGGCGGCGCCGGCATCCGCCTCGACGGGGGGACGACAGCCGCAGGGTCGCAGGTCAGCCCGCACTTCGATTCGCTGCTGGCCAAGCTCACGTGCCGCGGACGGGACTTCGGCGCCGCGGTCGTGCGGTCGCGACGCGCCCTCGCCGAGTTCCGCATCCGCGGGGTCTCGACCAACATCCCCTTCCTTCAGGCGGTGCTGGACGATCCGGCATTCGTCGCGGGCGACATCAGCACGTCGTTCATCGACGAGCGCCCCGAGCTGCTGCGCGGTCGTGCGTCCAAGGATCGAGGGTCGAAGATCGTCGCCTGGCTGGCCGAGACGACCGTCAACCGTCCGCACGGAGAGAGCCCCGCCATCGTCGACCCGCGCGTGAAGCTACCGCCCGTCGACCTCTCGGTAGCCCCTCCCGCGGGTTCGCGACAGCGGCTCCTCGCACAAGGACCCGCCGCGTTCGCGGCGACGCTGCGCGCGCAGACGCCTCTCGCCGTCACCGAGACGACGTTCCGTGACGCGCACCAGTCGCTGCTGGCCACGCGCGTGCGCACCCGAGACCTGGTGACGGTCGCGCCCTACGTCGCCCGGCTCACACCCCAGCTGCTCTCGGTAGAGGCCTGGGGCGGCGCCACCTACGACGTCGCGCTCCGCTTCCTCGGCGAAGACCCCTGGGAACGGTTGGACGCCCTGCGCGCCGCGCTGCCGAACGTGGCGATCCAGATGCTCCTGCGAGGCCGCAACACGGTGGGGTACACGCCCTACCCGACGCGCGTGACCGATGCCTTCGTGTCGGAGGCCGCGGCATCCGGCGTGGACATCTTCCGCATCTTCGACGCCCTCAACGATGTCTCCCAGATGCGCCCCGCGATCGACGCCGTGCTGCACACCGGCACCACGCTCGCGGAGGTCGCCCTCTGCTATACCGGCGATCTGCTGTCACCGACCGAGGACCTCTACACCCTCGATTACTACCTGCGGCTGGCCGAGCAGATCGTGGATGCCGGGGCGCACGTGCTCGCCGTCAAGGACATGGCCGGGCTGCTCCGCCCGGGCGCCGCCGCGCGCCTCGTGCGGGCACTACGCGACCGCTTCGAGCTCCCGGTGCATGTGCACACGCACGACACCGCCGGCGGACAGCTCGCGACGCTGCTGGCCGCGGCTGCCGCGGGCGCCGATGCCGTGGATGCCGCCGCGGCCCCGATGGCAGGAACGACGAGCCAGCCCTCGCTGTCCGCGCTCGTCGCCGCGCTCGCGCACACCGAGCGCGACACCGGCCTCGACCTCGGCGCCGTCTCGGAACTCGAACCGTATTGGGAGGCGATGCGCCGTCTCTACCGTCCGTTCGAGTCGGGTCTTCCCGGGCCGACGGGACGCGTCTACCGGCACGAGATCCCCGGCGGTCAGCTCTCGAATCTCCGCCAGCAGGCGATCGCTCTCGGACTGTCGGAGGATTTCGAGCTCATCGAGGACATGTACGCCGCCGCGGACGCGATCCTCGGACGCATCCCGAAGGTGACGCCCTCCTCCAAGGTCGTCGGCGACCTCGCTCTGCATCTCGCCGCCGTGCGCGCCGACCCCGCCGACTTCGCCGAGAACCCCGACACCTACGACATCCCCGACTCCGTCGTCGCTTTCATGGCGGGGGAGCTGGGTGAGCTTCCGGGGGGCTGGCCGGAGCCGTTTCGCACCAAGGTGCTGCGCGGGCGCGAGATCCGCACCGGGATCACCGAGATCTCCGACGTCGATGCCGCGAACCTCGAGGCCGGCAGTGCGACCCGGCGCGCCACGCTCAACTCGCTGCTGTTCCCCGCCCCCACAGTGGCCTTCCGTGAGATCCGCGACGCATACGGCGACCTGAGCGTCCTCGACACGGCGGACTACCTGTACGGCCTCGCGCCCGGAACGGAGCACGTCGTCGAGATCGAGCGCGGCGTGCAGCTCTACGTGGGGCTGGAGGCGATCGGTGACGCCGACGAGCGAGGCATGCGCACCGTCATGACGACGCTGAACGGGCAGCTGCGTCCGGTGTTCGTGCGTGACCGCGCCATCGCGGTCGACGTGCGTCAGGCTGAGAAGGCCGATACGGCCGTGCCGGGCCATGTCGCCGCTCCGTTCTCCGGCGTCGTCACGCTGAAGGCCGCGGTGGGTGATCGGGTCTCGACGGGTCAGCCGGTCGCATCCATCGAGGCGATGAAGATGGAGGCGGCCATCGCTGCACCGGTGGATGGCGTCGTCGAGCGTCTCGTCGTCCAGGCGGCGACGCCGGTCGAGGCCGGCGATCTTTTGCTGGTGGTCCGACCCTCCGAGTAGCCTGGAGCGGGGGCGTGAGTCGTCCCGCGAGCCATGGGGGTCGGGACCCCGCCCCGCGGCCCGGCGGTGACGCCGCGGCTGCGCCGTCCCGAGGACGACCCGAATCGGCCGGAGCCCGACGGCGCCGGCCCGGAACTGGAGTGTGTAGCCGTGCCTGACCGCAACGAGAATGCGAGCGAGGACGCCGACAACGGCGTGCTGGAGAGCGTGACCGGCGCCGAGACGACCGGGATCGGCATCGTCGAGGGAGCCACCGCGCAGATCGACGTCGCCTTGCCCGTCGCGGTCGACGACGACGACTTCGACGACGATGTCGTGCTCGATGACGAGGTCGAGATCCACGGGAGTCTCGTCGAACGGCCGGATGCCGCCGCGGCATCCGCTCTCGTCGTCGAGGACGTCGAGGAGGTGGATGTCGTCGAGCACGTCGAGGACGTCGATGAGACGGACGAGGTGGAGATGGCCGATGCTGCAGCGGTCGCGCTGACCTCGGTCTCCGTCGCGACCGCAGACGCCGCGCAGCACGAGCGCCTGCGTCCTCGCACGTCCGAGATCACCCTGCAGTCGCGCCGTCTCGGCGACTTCGAGGCGGGGCGGGAGAGCTCCGACCTGCTCACCCCCGACCGGCTGCTCGATCCCGCCCACGCAGTGCGCCCGGAGCCCGACGGTGCGTGGCAGCACCTCGTCTACACGCTGTCGGGACGTCGGATCAACCTCGGCGACAGCAAGCGCGCGCGTGCGCGCAAGGCTCTCGACCGGCGCATTGCGGCCCCGCTGCACGGCGGCGCGAAGTTCGTCCCCGTGCTCTCACGAAAGGGCGGCGTCGGAAAGACCACGATCACGACCCTGCTGGGCATGGCGCTCGCGGACGCCCGTGAGGACCGGGTGATCGCCGTCGACGCGAACCCGGACCGCGGCACGCTCGCCGAGCGCATCGGCCGCTCGAGCGGCAAGACCGTCCGCGATCTGGTACGAGCCCACGCAGACGTCCGCGGGTTCAACGACATCTCCGAGATCGTCGCGCGCGATCACACCCGCCTCGACATCATCGCCTCCGACACCGACCCGCATGTGTCCGAGGCCTTCAACGACAGCGACTACGACGCGGTGGCCGACGTCGCCGCGCACTTCTACTCGCTCGTGCTCACCGACACCGGCACCGGCATCGTCCATTCCGTCATGGGGGCGACCCTCGCGCGCGCCGATCAGCTCATCGTCGTCGCAGGGCTGAGCGTGGACGAGGCGCGCCTGGCCTCGGAGACGCTGACCTGGCTGGAGAGCAACGGCTACGCTGATCTCGTGCGCTCCGCCGTGGTCGTGCTGAACACGGCACGTCCCGGCGCTGCACTCGTGCGGGCGGGTGAGCTCCAGTCCCACTTCCAGACACGGGTCGGGCACGTGGTCCGCGTGCCCTACGACGCGCACATCGCATCGGGCAGCGCGATCGTCTTCCGTGACTTGCAGCCCGAGACGCGTGAGGCTGCGCGCGAGCTGGCCGCCATCGTCGTCGAAAGCCTGCGTCAGCGGGGCGCCGCCTGATGGCCGTCCGCCCGATCCGCCTGTTCGGAGACCCCGTCCTGCGCGCTCCCAGCGCGTCCATCGACGTGATCGACGACGGCATCCGGTCGCTCGTGCAGGACCTGCTCGACACGGTCGAATTGCCCGGCCGTGCGGGAGTGGCGGCGCCGCAGATCGGTGTCGGTCTCCGCGCCTTCAGCTACAACATCGACGGAGACATCGGGTACGTGTTGAACCCGGTGCTGACCGAGGTGTCGGGTGAGCCGGCGCTGGTCGGTGAGGGATGCCTGTCGGTGCCCGATCTCTGGCACGAGACGCTGCGCTATCCCTGGGCTCGCGTCGTCGGCATGGATCTCGACGGCGACGAACTCGTGCTCGAGGGGGAGGGACTCATGGCGCAGGCGCTGCAGCATGAGACCGACCACCTCGACGGCATGCTCTACATCTCGCGGCTCAGCCCCCATGAGCGCAAGATCGCGATGCGTCGCATCCGCGAGTCTTCCTGGTTCTGACCCCGGGAAGCACGACGACGGGGCGGTCCATCCGGGCGGCCCCGTCGTCGCGTCTCGAGATCAGCCCAGCGACACGTTGGTCGTTGTCACCGGCACGGTGTAGATTTCCTCGATCTCGTTCGCGAAGTCGTTCAGGATGACATTGCGCTTGATGCTCATCTTGGGCGTGAGATGTCCGCTCGCCTCGGTCCATTCGCTGTCGAGGATCGTGAACTTGCGGATGGACTCGGCGCGCGAAACGTTCTTGTTCGCGATGTCCACCGCACGCTGCACCTCGGTCCGCACCTGCGGGTTCTTCGCGGCATCCGAGAGGGACATGTCCGCCGGGAGGCCGTTGTTCGCGAGCCAGGCCGGGAGCATCTCGGGGTCGAGGGTGATCAGCGCCGAGATGAACGGCTTCTGGTCGCCCACGACGACCACCTGACCGACGATCGGGTTCGCTCGAATCGGGTCCTCCAGTGCCGCGGGAGCGACGTTCTTGCCGCCGGCGGTGACGATGATCTCCTTCTTGCGTCCGGTGATCGTGAGGAAACCGTCGGTGTCGAACGCGCCGATGTCACCGGTCTTGAACCAGCCGTCGTCGAACGCGGCGGCCGTGGCGTCGGGGTTGCGCCAGTACTCCTTGAAGACGTTGACGCCCCGCACCTCGACCTCGCCGTCGTCGGCCAGACGCACGCCGACGCCGGGGAGCACCGGCCCCACCGTGCCGATCTTGGACTTCGTCGCGAGGTTGACGGTGGCCGGCGCCGTCGTCTCGGTGAGTCCGTAGCCTTCGAGGATGGTCACGCCGAGGCTGTGGAAGAAGTGGCCGAGACGTGGGCCCAGGGGAGCGGACCCCGAGACGGCATAGGTGACTCGTCCACCCATGGCTTCGCGGAGCTTGCCGTAGACGAGCTTGTCGAACAGGGCGAACTTCACCTTCGTGCCCAGCGGGATCTTCTTGCCTTCCTGGAGCAGTCGGGAGTGCTCGATCGCCGTGTGGGCCGCGGCGCGGAAGATCTTTCCCTTGCCGCCGGCCTCCGCCTTCTGCTCCGCCGAGTTGTAGACCTTCTCGAAGACGCGGGGTACGGCCAGCAGGAAGGTGGGCTTGAAGGAGCCGAGGGCCGGCAGCAGCTGCTTGGTGTCGGGTTGATGCCCGGTCTTCACGCCGGCGTGCACGTCGAGGATCGAGATGAAGCGGGCGAAGACGTGCGCGGTCGTGATGAACAGCAGTGTCGATGCGCCGCCAGGGGTGTTCATGACCTCGGCCAACGCCTTGGCGGCGTTGCGAGAGAGTTCGACGAAGTTGCTGTGGGTCAGGACACAGCCCTTGGGGCGTCCCGTGGAACCCGAGGTGTAGATGAGCGTGGCGATGTCCGAGCCGACGGCGATGCGGCGACGACGCTCGATCTCGGCATCTTCGACGGTGTCGCCGCCCGCGCGGAGCGTGTCGAGGTCGCCGGCCTCCATCGACCAGACGTCGCGGACGAGCGGCACCTCGGAACGGATCTCCGCGATGCGGGCCGCGTGCTCGGCCGATTCGCCGAGCACCGCGACGGCGCCCGAGTCGGACAGGATCCAGCTGATCTGCGCCGCCGAGCTCGTCTCGTAGATGGGCACCATGACGGCGCCGGCGAAGAAGAGGGCGAAGTCCACGAGCGTCCACTCATACGTGGTGCGGGCGATGAAGCCCACCTTGTCGCCCGGGGCGATGCCCGCGGCGGCGAAGCCCTTCGCGAGCGCGATCACCTCTCGTTCGAACTCGGCGGCGGTGATGTCTCGCCAGCCGTCACCATCGGGGACGGCGAACAGGGCCAGAGACGGTGTCGCCTTGACGCGTTCGACGAGCAGATCGGCGATGTTGGCCTGCGGGTCGGCGGGAACGACGGCGGGGACTTCGAACTGTACGGCGCTCATGGGCGGCAACTCCTTCGGTACCGGGTGGCGTCGGCGATCGACGGCTGGAATCGAGTCTAACTCCTGGTGGAACTCAGTCCCACAGAAGACAGCGTCGCCCGAAAAGCACGGCCTGCCCCGACCGTGGGTCTGTCCTGTCCACACTAGACTCTCGGATGCCGTGCCGCCCGGGCCGGCCGGAAGGGAGCGCCGTGCTCAACGTCGGCATCGACATCGGGGGGACGAAGATCGCCGGAGGTGTCGTCGACGACACGGGTGCGATCATCGAGCGCGCCCGCGTCGCCACGCCGGTGGACACCGGCGAACTCGCCGACGCCGTCGCCGCGATGGTGCACGAGCTGGCCTCGCGTCACGAGGTCGCGGCGGTCGGTGTCGCTGCGGCGGGCTACATCGACCGCAGTCGATCGGTGATGCTGCTCTCGCCCAACATCGACTGGCACGACGAGCCGTTGCGTGCGCAGTTCGAAGCACGCATCGGCCGTCCCGTCACGCTGGAGAACGACGCGAACGCCGCCGGGTGGGGCGAGTACCGCTTCGGAGCGGGACAGGGATCCACCGACATGGTGATGGTGACCCTCGGCACGGGCGTGGGCGGCGCCGTCATCAATGACGGACGTCTCCTCATCGGCGCCAACGGCAGCGCGGCGGAGCTCGGTCATCTGCGGTTCGTCCGCGGTGGTCGCCCGTGCGGCTGCGGACAGAACGGCTGTCTCGAGCAGTACGCGTCGGGGCGCGCCCTGCAGCGCGAGCTGGGTGACATCGCCGAGGCCGGGGGCATCGGCGAGCGGCTGGCTGCGCACCGCGATGCGGACGGCATCGTCCACGGGCCCGACCTGGCGCGCCTCCTCGCCGAGGACGACGCTGGTGCCGTCGAGGCCGTGCGCCGCGTGGCCACCGCGCTCGGAGAGGCCTGCGGAGCCTTTCAGGCGGTTCTCGACCCCGACCTCTACGTCATCGGCGGCGGCGTCGCCGACCTCGGCGAGGTTCTGCTGGAGCCCACGCGGCTGGCGTACGAGACCTCCCTGCCCGGCTTCGGCAATCGACCGACCGCGCGCTTCGTCACGGCGACACTCGGCAACGATGCGGGGATGGTGGGCGTCGCCGATCTCGCCGGGCTGCGCAGCCAGTGAGCCGTCGGGATATCCTCGTCGCATCGTGGACACGGACAGACGTCACAGAGAGGTGAGTCCCGCCTGATGTTCTACTGGGTCATGAAGTACATCGTGATCGGGCCGATCGTCAAAGCGATCTTCCGACCGTGGATCGTCGGGCGGACGAACGTCCCGTCGTCGGGAGCCGCCATCCTCGCGAGCAACCATCTCTCCGTCAGCGATTCGATCTTCCTGCCCCTCATGATCGACCGGCCGATGAGTTTTCTCGCCAAGAGCGACTACTTCACCGGCACGGGACTCAAAGGCTGGGCGACGCGGATGTTCATGAAGGCGACGGGCCAGATTCCCGTCGATCGCACCGGAGGCAAGGCGTCGGAGGCATCGCTGAACACCGGACTGCAGGTGCTCGGTCGGGGCGACCTGCTGGGCATCTACCCGGAGGGCACCCGCAGCCCGGACGGCAAGCTCTACCGCGGACGCACCGGGCTCGCGCGCATGGCGCTGGAAGCACGGGTGCCGGTCATCCCCGTCGTCATGGTCGACACCGACGCCGTCATGCCGATCGGCCGCACCATCCCGCGCGTCGGCCGGGTGGGCATGGTGATCGGAGAACCGCTCGACTTCTCACGATTCCAGGGCATGGAATCCGATCGGTACGTCCTGCGCTCCGTCACCGACGAGATCATGGTGGCGCTGCAGCGGCTGGGGGAGCAGCAGTACGACGACGTCTACGCGTCCACGGTGAAGGAGCGCGCAGCGCGCGCGTGAGCCGTCGTCATGCGGCATCCGCGCCGTCCGGGTCGCCACTAGACTGAGCGGATGCCCACCCTGCACGCCGATCTCGATCACTGGCGCACGCTCCCGATCAAGCAGCAGCCCTCTTGGACCGACCTGGATGCCGTCGCCGCGGTGTCGGCGGAGCTGGCCACACTGCCGCCGCTGGTCTTCGCCGGCGAGGTCGACAACCTCCGCGACCGCCTCGCGCGCGCGGCATCCGGCCAGGCGTTCCTTCTGCAGGGCGGTGACTGCGCCGAGACCTTCGCCGGCGCGACCGCGGAGCAGATCCGCAACCGCATCAAGACGGTGCTGCAGATGGCCGTCGTTCTGACCTACGGTGCCTCGATGCCCGTCGTGAAGATGGGGCGGATGGCCGGCCAGTTCGCCAAGCCCCGCTCGAGCGACACGGAGACCCGTGGCGACGTCACCCTGCCCGCGTACCGGGGCGACATCGTGAACGGCTACGACTTCACCGAAGCCTCCCGCACCGCAGACCCGCAGCGCCTGCTGAAGGGCTACCACACGGCGGCATCGACCATCAACCTCATCCGCGCGTTCACGCAGGGCGGATTCGCCGACCTTCGTGAGGTGCACAGCTGGAACAAGGGCTTCGCGCAGAACCCGGCCAACCAGCAGTACGAGCGTCTCGCAACCGAGATCGACCGAGCGATCAAGTTCATGGAGGCGGCGGGCGCCGACTTCGACGAGCTGCGTCGCGTCGAGTTCTACACGGGGCACGAGGGTCTGCTGATGGACTACGAGCGCCCCATGACCCGCATCGACTCGCGCACCAGCACGCCGTACAACACCTCGGCGCACTTCCTGTGGATCGGTGAGCGCACGCGCGAGCTGGACGGCGCCCACGTCGACTACTTCTCGAAGATCCGCAACCCCATCGGCGTGAAGCTCGGCCCGTCGACGTCACCGCAGACGGCGCTCGAGCTCATCGACAAGCTCGATCCCGAGCGCGAGCCGGGCCGGCTGACCTTCATCACGCGCATGGGTGCCGGCAAGATCCGCGATGCCCTTCCGCCGCTGCTCGAGGCCGTCCGCGATTCCGGTGCGACACCGCTGTGGGTCACCGACCCCATGCACGGCAACGGCATCACGACCCCGACCGGCTACAAGACGCGTCGCTTCGACGATGTCGTCGACGAGGTGCGCGGCTTCTTCGAGGCACACCGTGCGGTCGGAACGTTCCCGGGCGGCATCCACGTCGAGCTCACGGGTGACGACGTCACCGAGTGCCTCGGCGGGTCGGAGCACATCGACGAGGCCACTCTCGCGACGCGCTACGAGAGCCTGTGCGACCCGCGCCTGAATCACATGCAGAGTCTCGAGCTTGCGTTCCTCGTCGCCGAGGAGCTCGAGAAGCGCTGACCCGCGGCAGCGCCGCACGCCCGGGTCAGCCCAACTTGAACCCAGTGATAGTCACGGAGGACCCGGGAAGTTTCTGAGTACCTGCCGAGGGGTTGGTCGAAGTCACCGAGTACAGGTCCCAGAACAGCTGCGGCGGCAGAGAATCGGTGCTGACCTTGAATCCTGCGCTTTGAAGCGCGGCTATCGCCTTATTCAGAGTCATGTCCGTCACGTCGGGGACGGGGATCGGCTGCGGTCCCTTCGAGACGACCAGGGTGACGGTGTCGCCGGGGCGGAACGGTGCGCCGCCGTCCTTGTCCGCGATCCGGATCACACGGCCCTCGGCGACCTCATCGTCGTAGGCCTGCGTCGTCGTCGCGTTCAGGTCGACGGCCGAGAGTGCGGCGGTCGCGGCATCCACGGTCTTGCCGGCCACATCCGGGACGGGCCCCGCGGAGGTCTCGAACGCCACGGTCGACCCCTCCAGCGCCGTGCAGCCCTTCGAGCAGTCCACCGCGGCGCCCCCTCCAGGCGGGGTGATCGACGCGCTCACCACGGTGCCCGCGGGAGCATCGGTGAAGATCTGCGTCGGATCGCCCGAGGGAGTGATGTAGATCGTGCCGAGGGAGGTGGTCGCCGCCTGCAGGCTCTGTCCTGCCAGAGCGGGGATGTCGTGGGATGCCGGGCCCAGCGAGATGATGACGTTCACGGCGCTGTTCTTGTCGACGCGGGCGCCGGCGCCGGGGTCGGTGCGGATGACGAGATCGACGGGCACGTCGCGGCTGTGATCCTGGGCGGGCACCGCGGTCAGCCCTTCGGCGGCGAGGGCAGTCGTCGCCTCGTCCAGGGTGCGCCCCGACACGTCCGGAACGCCGACCTGCGAACCCGGTCCGGACCCGAACCACCAGCCGGCTCCGCCCGCGAGCGCCGCGAGCAGCAGTACGAGCACCACCAGCCATCCGCCCCGTCGCGCTCGGCGTCGACTGCGCAGCCGCAGGCGCGTGGAGTTGTCCACCGTCTCGGTGACCGTCGGAGCCGTGAAGGTCCCCGGCATGACCTTGGTGAGCTCACCCGAGTCGGCCCCGTCGTCGACCGCGACCACGCCGGCGGCCGGCGCTCGGACGACATGCGGGTAGACGCCGAGTTCCTTCTCGATCTCGCGTAGACGCTCGAGCATCGCGCGCGCATCGACCGGCCGGTCGTCGGGGTTGCGTTCGGTCGCCCACATCACGAGCTCGTCGAACTGCTCCGGGATGCCGGGATTGCGCGCGCTCGGGCGCGGGACGGAGTCGGTCGCGTGCTGGTAAGCGATCTGCATGGGCTGCTCGCCCTTGTACGGCTGCTCGCCGACGAGCATCTCGTAGAGCATGATGCCGAGGGCGTAGATATCGCTGCGTGCGTCGGCGGTTCCGCGGGTGACGAGCTCGGGCGCGAGGTAGGCGATCGTTCCCAGGAGCATCTGCCCGGTCGCCGTGTTCGCACTGGTC
Source organism: Microbacterium sp. SCN 69-37 (assembly GCF_001724435.1). NCBI lineage: Bacteria > Bacillati > Actinomycetota > Actinomycetes > Micrococcales > Microbacteriaceae > Microbacterium > Microbacterium sp. SCN 69-37. The sequence goes on along the minus strand of NZ_MEEL01000026.1, from coordinate 52,540 downwards.
GCGCGCGCGAGTCCGAAGTCGCCGATCTTGATCCGCCCGTCCTCGGCGAGCAGGACGTTCTCGGGCTTCACGTCGCGGTGGACGATGCCCGCGCGGTGCGCGGCCGCGAGGCCGGACAGGACGGCATCCATGATCGTGATCGTCTGAGGGATGCTGAGGCGCTTCTGCTCTCGCAACAGCTCGCGCATGGTGATGCCGGGGAGGTACTCCATCACCAGGTACGCCATCTCGCCGTCCTGGCCCTGGTCGAAGACGTTGACCACGTGGGGGTCGGCAAGGCGCGCCGCCGCGCGCGCCTCCTGGATGAAGCGGCTCTGGAAGACCGTGTCATCGGAGAGATGGCTGTGCATCACCTTCAGGGCGACGCGGCGCTCGAGGCGCAGATCGGTCGCGACGTACACGGTTGCCATCCCGCCGCGCGCAATGCGAGCGCGGACGCGATACCGCCCGTCGACCAGACGGCCGATCAGCGGGTCGGTCTGCTGGCTCGTGCTCACCCTGCGATTCTAGGGAGCCGGAGCGCTCGGGCCCGGGAGCGGCTCACCCCTCACGGCATGTGCGCAGGCAATGCCACGGCGTCCTCGCTCTCAGTCGAGTGCCGCGAGCCACGCGTAGGCGGTCTGCTCCCACGGCCCGTAGCGCTCCGGATACGCCGAGACCTGCACGGACTGGGCGGCGGCGCCGAAGTCCATCGACTCCCATCCGGGCACGTCCAACAGTCCGCGCGTGATGAGGCCGTCCGGGCCCGAGACGCCTTCGAAGAACGCGGTGGTCGAGCGCACGGGGTCGCGCACCTGATCGGGAGTGCCCCATCCGGTGCTCGGGCGTTGCTGGAACAGCCCGAGCGAGTCACGGTCGCCCCAGTCCAGATTGCGGATCCACGACTCGACCATCGCCGTGGCCAGAGCGATCGCGATGCCGCGATCGGGGACGCCCAGTTCGCGCCCGACCCGGATGATCGTCCGCGCATTCGCGGTCTGCTCCGCGTCGAGATCGGTGGCCGGCGCCGTTGCGGGCAGGGGTGTCTCGACCGCGGCGGGGGTGGCCTGGAGCACGGCGGCCGGCCCGGGGATCGCGAGGGTCTGGCCGGGGTAGATGATGGCATCCCGCCCGAGCCCGTTGGCCTGCAACAGGGCATCGAGGCTCACGCCGTGCGCGTCGGCGATGGCCCACAGGGTGTCACCCGCGTTCACTCCGTAGGTCGCGGTCGCGCCGGTCGACGTATCGGCCCTCGCGACCGGAGCCGAAGACTCCGCGGCCGGGGCGATCCCGCCGGGAAGAACCAGCACTTGCCCGGGATGGATCACCGTGGTGGCCTCGAGCCCGTTCGCCGCACGCAGTGCGGACAGCTCGATTCCGACCCGTCGGGAGATATCCCACAGCGTGTCGCCGCTCTCCACGGTGTAGGTCGCCGGTGCGGCCGCCTGCCGGGTGGTAGTGAGGGGCGTCGGCGCGCCGATGCGCGTCTGATCGCCGGCTGCCGGACGCGGATCGGCCGTCGCCGCCGAGGCCGGCGCGACGCTCAGGGTCAACGCCAATGTGCCGATCGTGCCGATCACACCGGTGGTGGCCGCGCGCGACGCGCTCGGGCGGTGGTCGAGTCGTGACAACGGTCTTCTCCTTGTTCGCACCCGTTTCCTCCCGACGACACCGTGTCATGGAAGTAAATTCATGTCAACGGGTGCTATAAGAAGTGACTTCTGTGACAGAAGTGACTCCTGCTTCGACAGGCTCGATCTCGTCAACGCTGCGGCCTCGAGATGCGATAGTGGAAGGGTGACCGACGACATCGTCCCCGCGTCCACCCGCTGGCTCACTCTTCCCGACCTCGTCGAGGTTCTCGATGAACCGCTCGGTCGCGTGCGCCGGCTGCTCGACGACAAGCACCTGATCGGCTCACGTCGCGGCGGCGCGTTCGCCGTGCCGGAGATCTTCATCGTCGACGGGCATCCGCTGTCGTCGCTGCGCGGCACGATCATCGTGCTTCAGGACGCCGGGTTCACCGACGACGAGGCCATCGATTGGCTGCTCAGCGAGGAGGACTCCATCGGCCAGGCGCCCATCTCTGCCCTCCGTCAGGGGCGCAAGAGCGAGGTCCGCCGCGTCGCGCAGACGCTGGCCTGACACCGAGCACGACCCGCCTCACGCCGTACGGCTGATGGATGCGTCGGCGAGTTCTCTCAGCTGGTCCAGCGCCGACGACGACAGTCGTGCACTCTGCAGGGCGTGCTCCGCTTCGCCCGCGTAGGCGCTGATCGCCGATTCGACGCGCGCCAGTGCGTCGGTGTCGATGATGCTCTGCTGGATCTGGGCGATCTGCTCGGCAGTGAGGGCGGGATCGCCGATGAGGGCGTCGAGCGCGGCACGGTCATCGGGGGCGAGCGCCTCGCGGGTGTAGGCGATGAGCAGCGTGCGCTTGCCTTCGCGGAGGTCGTCGCCGGAGGGCTTACCGGTGACGGCAGTGTCGCCGAAGACGCCGAGAACATCGTCCCTCAGCTGGAACGCCAGTCCCAGCGGATGACCGAAGGCGGCCAGAGCCGCCGACTGCGTGGCGTCGGCTCCGGCGAGCGCCGCACCCAGCAGGAGGGGGTGCTGGATGCTGTAGCGCGCGGACTTCAGTGACGCGACGCGGAGGGCGCGCTCGGCGTGTTCCTCGTCGGGGGCCGTCGTGAACGCCGCCTCCTCGGCGATGTCGAGGAACTGGCCGATGGTGACCTCCCGGCGCATCAGGGCGTAGACCTCCCGCGCGGATGCCGCGTGCGGCGCACGCGCCAGTCCCTGCTCGAGCAGGTCGTCGCTCCAGGCGACGAGGAGATCGCCGAGCAGGATCGCCGCCGACCGCCCGAACGCCGAACCGTCGCCCACCCAGCCGGACCCCGCGTGCGCCGCCTCGAGAGCACGGTGTGCGGCGGGCTGTCCGCGCCGCGTGTCGGAGTTGTCGATGATGTCGTCGTGCACGAGCGCGGCGGCGTGGAACACCTCGAGCGCGGCGGCGGCATCGAGCACGGCGTCCGGGATCGCCTTCGCGTCCCCGCCGGCGTTCGCGACCGCGCGCCAGCCTGTGACGCAGAACCGCGCTCGTAGACGCTTTCCCCCGGCCAGGGTGCGCGTCGCGGCATCCAGGAAGACCTGCGCTTCGGGGCCGGCATCCGCCCACGCGAGGCGCTGCGCTGTCACGAACCTTGCCAGTCGCTGGGAAATGGCCTCGATCGGGTCGGCGGAAGCGTGCACGGGCCTAGCCTAGTTCTCGACCGCACGCGTAGAATCGACCGCACGAGATGCCGGTCCGAAACGGCGAGGAGGGGGCAGCATGCCGCTGTCAGAGCAGGAGCAGCGTCTGCTCGATGAGATGGAGCGCCATCTCATGAACAAGGACGCAGACGTCGTGAGCGCGTCCCGAGACGGCCGCACCCTCAGCTATCGCAACATCGTCTACGGCACCATCCTCGTGCTCGTGGGTCTCGGAGGCTTGATCGCGGGTGTGTCCACCGGCATCATCCCCATCGGCGTGATCGCCTTCCTTGTCATGGTGGCCGGCGTCGTGCTCGCCGCCACCCCCGCCAAGGGGCTCGCTGCGCTCAAGACGTCGCCGGAGCACAAGGGCCAGCGCAAGCCGTCCCGCACCGGGTCCTCGTCCTTCATGGACCGCATGAACGACCGTTGGGACCGCCGCCAAGACGGATCCTGACCGCAGCGCCGCGCACGACGCGAAGAGCACCGACCACGAGGTCGGTGCTCTTTTTTGTGCCCGGCGACGGCGCTGCGCGGCGCCGGGCGCTCCCGTCGATTCGCACCGGGGGAGCCCAGGGAACCGTTGCGCCCACGAAACCATAGTCAGGTGGAGGAAAGTGGAGTAAAGTGGTGCGCACCTTGATCGGGCCGGAGGAAGGGGGAGTGGCCGATGCTGCTGGGCACCTACACCCCCAAGCTCGACGACAAGGGCCGCCTCATCCTTCCGGCGAAGTTCCGAACCGACCTGGGTGACGGGGTCGTCGTGACGCGAGGCCAGGAGCGCTGCCTCTACGTGTTCAGCACGAAGGAGTTCGAGCGGGTCTACGAGAAGATCCGCGAGGCGCCCCTCACCAACAAGCAGGCGCGCGACTTCCAGCGCATGTTCCTGTCGGGCGCCAGCGACGAGAAGCCCGACAGCCAGAGCCGCATCACGATTCCGCCGCACCTGCGTGCCTACGCCAACCTCGACCGCGAACTCGTGGTCACGGGCGTCGGGGCCCACGCGGAGATCTGGGATGCGCAGGCCTGGAACGCCTACGCAGACAGCAACGAAGACAGCTACTCGGACATGGAGCAGGAGGTGATCCCGGGTCTGTTCTGAGCCGTGGCCGTGACTCCCAGCCGCACGCCCTGACGCACTTCCCCGGTGTCAGGTCAGGCGGATGGGGATCACGACTCCGGCCCACACCCCCCTCATCATGAGCACCTCCGACATCCACACCCCGGTCCTCCTCGAGCGCTGCGTCGAGCTGCTCTCTCCGGCCCTCGCCCACCCGGGCGCCGTTCTGGTCGATGCGACCGAGGGAATGGGCGGGCACTCCGAGGCCCTGCTGGAGCGCTTCGGCGACATCCGCCTCATCGGGCTCGATCGCGACACCGACGCCCTGCGGATCGCCGGGGAGCGGCTGGCGCGCTTCGGCGAGCGCGTCACGCTGGTGCACACCGTCTACGACGGGATCGCATCGGCCGTGCGCTCCGCCGGCGTCGATCGCGTCGACGGCATCCTCTTCGACCTCGGTGTCTCCTCGCTGCAGCTCGACGAGGCCGATCGCGGGTTCGCGTACGCACAGGATGCGCCGTTGGACATGCGCATGGACCAGACAGCCGGCACGACGGCAGCGGAGATCGTCGCGACCTACGGCGAAGGCGATCTTCGCCGCATCTTCGAGCGCTACGGCGAAGAGAAGCTCGCCGGACGCTACGCACGGGCCATCATCTCCGCGCGCGCCGAGGCTCCGATCGAGCGGTCTGGGCAGCTGGTCGACATCCTCGTCGCTGCGACGCCGGTCGCCGTGCAGCGCGAGGGACGAGGGCACCCCGCCAAGCGTGTCTTCCAGGCTCTGCGCATCGAGGTGAACGCCGAACTGTCGGTCCTGGAGCGTGCCCTCCCGCCGAGCATGGACCTGTTGAACGTGGGCGGACGCATCGTCGTCATGAGCTACCAGTCGCTCGAGGATCGTCTCGTCAAGCGCGTGTTCGCGGATGCCGCGGCATCCACGGCACCGGCCGGACTGCCCGTCGAGCTTCCCGAGCATGCTCCGCGATTCCGGCTCGTGGTCAAGGGCGCCGAGCTGGCCTCCGAAGAAGAGAAGGCGCGCAACCCGCGGGCCGCACCCGTGCGTCTGCGCGCGGCCGAACGCATCCGGGAGGCGGCATGAGCGTGCCGGCAGAGAGCAACCTCGATCCGTTCGTGGGGGCTGCGCCCCTTCCGCTGCGCACCCCCGGGGAGCCGGCGCGACGCCTCCACGCGGTCGAGCAGCCCGCGCCGCGACGGCGTCCTCGGCTCGTCTACGGCATCGTCGCGGTCAGCGGTGCGCTCCTGATCGGCGGCGCGCAGATGGGGCTGTCGATCCTGACGACGCAGTCCTCCTACGAGCTGTCGACGCTCAGCGATCAGCAGCGCAGTCTCGACTGGCAGAAGCAGATGCTGCAGGACAGCATCGCCGGCCTGAGCTCGCCGCAGTACCTCGCCGCGAATGCGGAGGCGATGGGCATGGTCACCGGCCAGGCGCCGACCTATCTGCGGCTCAGCGACAACGCCGTCATCGGCACGGCCGCCGGCCTGACCGGTGCGAGCGCGGTGAACGCGCTGAGCAAGGCCGCCGTCGGCAACGCCCTCGTCAGCGGGCGTCCGCTCGTCGGAGACCCCGCTGCGAGCCTCGGCGCGACCGGCGGCAGCTCCGTGGTCGACAAGGCCATCCCTGATACGCCGACACCCCCCGCCATCGCCGACGGTCTGCCCGTCCCCGCCACACACTGAATCCATGACGACACGAGCAACTCGCAGCCCGCGGCGCCGCACCGTCGTCGCCCTCGCCGTCGTCCTGGTGGTGCTGTCCGCCTTCGTCGTGCGTCTGGTGGACATCCAGGTGGTCAATGCGCGCGAGCACGTCGACGATTCCGAGCAGTTCGCGACCGGGGCCAAGACCACGCTCTACGGAGCGCGCGGCGAGATCGTCGACGACAACGGCGTCGTCCTCGCCAGCAGCACGACGCTCTACGACGTGCAGATCGACCCCATGCTCGCGGCGCAGGGAGCCGTGCAGACCGATGCCAGCGGCAACGCGATGACGGATGCCGACGGCAAGAACATCATGACTCCGTGGACCGACGTGGCCCCCAAGATCGCCGCGATCACGGGCCAGTCGACCGCCGACGTCGAGAAGATCGTGTCCGACGCGCTGGCCGAGAACTCGGCGTCGCGCTTCGCGTATGTGAAGCGGTACGTCTCCACCGAGGAGTACCGCGCGCTCGCGGCGCTGAAGCTCCCGTTCCTCACCTTCCCCCTCCACCCCGCCCGGACCTACCCCGACGGGGCGGTCGCCGGCAACCTCATCGGCTTCGTCGGCTCCGACGGCGACCCGCTGGAGGGACTGGAGTCTCTGCAGAACTCGTGCCTCCAGGCAACGGACGGCTCGCTGACCTACCAGCGCGGTGCCGACGGCGTGATCATCCCCGGCACCGAGGTCGAGAAGCCGGCCGTCAACGGCGGCACGCTCAAGCTCACGATCGACAGCGATCTGCAGTGGTTCATGCAGCAGCTGATCTCCGAGGAGACGGCGCGCTACCAGGCCGACTGGGGCGGCATCATCGTCATGGAGGCGAAGACCGGCAAGATCCGCGCCCTCGCCGAGACCAACACGGTAGACCCCAACGATCCCGGCGCCTCCGATCCCGACAACCGTGGCTCGCGCCTGCTTCGCGTCTCCTACGAGCCGGGATCGACGTTCAAGCCCGTGACGGCCGCCACCGTCATCGAGCAGGGCGGTCTCACGCCGACCTCCACGGTCGAGACGCCCGATCGCATCCAGTTCCCCAACGGCGCGGTCATCAACGACTCCGAGAGCCACCCCATCGAGAATTTGACCCTCACCGGCGGTCTCGTGCAGTCCTCGAACGTCGCCATGTCGCAGTTCGGCGCGCAGGTGCCCGCCGAAACGCGCTACGACTACCTGAAGCGTTTCGGCGTGGGCGATGGCACGGCCCTGAACTGGTCGGGCGAGCCCACGGGAGAGATCCGGGACGCGTCGACCTGGGACAACCAGACCTTCTACACGACCACCTTCGGGCAGGCCTTCACCGTCACGCCGACGCAGGTCACGAGCCTGTTCCAGACCATCGCCAACGGCGGGGTGCGCATGCCGGCACAGCTGGTGGAGTCCTGCACGAAGCCCGACGGAACGGTCGTCACCCCCGACCTGCCGGCACCGGTGCAGGTGATCAAGCCGCAGACCGCCGCCGAAGTCTCCCAGATGCTCGAGAACGTCTACGCCCAGGGCACGCTTGCCGACGACATCAAGATCCCCGGCTACCGGCTGGCCGTCAAGACGGGAACGGCACAGGTGCCGGACGGGCACGGCGGCTACAAAGACAACCTCTTCATGACCTCGCTGGCCGGTTACGCACCCGCCGATGATCCGCAGTACGTTGTGTTGACCCTTTTCAACGAGCCGAAGACCAACACGATGTCTTCGGCCAACCGCTCGGTCTTCAAGAAGGCCATGACCCAGGTGCTGACGCACTACCGGGTGATGCCCTCGGGCTCGGACACCCCGCTGCTGCCCGTGACACAATGACGACACCGTGACGCGCCACCGCGCGTGAGGAACAAAGCCTATGATCCGGATGACGCTCGCCGAGGTCGCCGCCGCTGTGGCGGGCACCCTGCACCTGGCCGCCGATGACACCCCCGACACGGTGGTCGACGGCAACGTCGACACCGACTCCCGCGAGATCCGCGTCGGTGACATCTTCGTGGCCAAGCCCGGAGAAGTCACCGACGGCCACAACTTCGTCGCCGGGGCCGTCGCCTCCGGAGCCGTCCTCGCGATCGTCGAGCGGCTCGTCGACGCGCCGGTCAGTCAGATCGTCGTCGCAGACGCCGTGGCTGCCCTGTCGCACCTGGCGCGCGCGGTCGTCGCCGCCGTGCGCGAGCACGGTCGGCTCAGGATCGTCGGCATCACGGGGTCGAACGGCAAGACCACGACGAAGAACATGCTCGCCCGCATCCTCGAGGGCGAGGGCGAGACCATCGCTCCGCGCGGCTCGTTCAACAACGAGGTCGGCGCACCGTTGACGATGCTCCGTGTCGGCGCGGACACCCGCTTCCTGGTCAGCGAGTTCGGCGCGTCGGGCCCCGGCGAGATCGCGAAGCTCGCCGGACTCGTCACGCCCGACGTCGGCGTCGTCCTGATGGTGGGCTTGGCCCACGCGGGAGGCTTCGGCGGAGTCGAGGCGACGCTGAAGGCGAAGACCGAGCTCGTCCAGGCGGTGCGCCCCGGTGGAGTCGCCGTCCTCAACCGCGATGACGCGCGTGTCGTCACGATGGCCGACGTCGCGGCATCCCGAGGTGTGGACGTGCGGTGGTTCGGGCGAGGATCCGCAGCGGAGGTGCGCGCGGAGGACGTCGAGGTCACCGCCGCGGGCACGACCTGCACCGTCGTGACCCCTGAGGGACGATGGCCGTTGCGACTGCGCGTACTCGGCGAGCACCACGTCATGAACGCGCTGGCCGCGCTGGCCGCGGCGCGCGAGCTCGGGGTCGCCCCCGACGCGGCGATCGCGCGATTGGAGACGCTCGAGATCGCCGAGCGCTGGCGGATGCAGCCGATGGGCTCGGACCGGGTCCGCATCATCAACGACGCGTACAACGCGAGTCCCGACTCGATGGCCGCGGCTCTGCGCACGCTCGCGCAGATCGCCGGCCCGGGCGAGCGCAAGGTCGCCGTGCTGGGCGCGATGAATGAGCTCGGTGACCTCGCCGGCGAAGAGCACGACCGTGTCGGTCTGCTCGCGGTGCGCCTGCGCATCGAGCGCATCGTCGTGGTCGGACGCGACGCCCGCCGTCTGTACCTCGCCGCCATCGGCGAGGGCTCGTGGGACGGCGAAGCGGTCTTCTTCGAGACGGTGGACGAGGCGTTCGACTATCTTCGCGGTGAGCTCCGCGACGGCGACCGGGTGCTTGTGAAGTCGTCCAACTCCGCGGGCCTGCGGCACCTCGGCGATCGTCTGGGAGAATCGTTCTCGTGAGATCACTGCTGGCGGCTGCGACGATCTCGCTCGCGTTCACCCTCTTTCTCACGCCGCTGTTCATCCGGCTATTCGAGAAGCTCGGCTGGGGTCAGGTCATCCGCACCCCCGAGAACGCGCACAACCCCAGCCATCAGACGAAGCGCGGAACACCCACGATGGGCGGGATCGTCTTCATCGTGGGCTCGATCGTCGGCTACGTCGTCGGCACGCTGACCGGAGGAGCGCCGCCGTCGATCTCGGGCCTGCTCGTGATCTGGATGATGGTCGGATTCGGCATCGTCGGTTTCATCGACGACTTCATGAAGGTGCGCCAGCAGCGCAGCCTCGGTCTGTCGGGGTGGCGCAAGATCGTCGGCCAGGTGCTCGTCGCGGTGCCCTTCGGCATCATGGCGCTGAACTTCCCCGACGCACGGGGGGAGACGCCGGCGTCCCCGTACGTCTCCTTCTTCCGCGACATCCCCATGCTGTCGTTCTTCGCCCTGGGGGCGGTCGTCGGCTGGATCGTGTATCTGATCTGGATCACGTTCATCTCTGTCGCGTGGTCGAATTCGACCAATCTCACCGACGGACTCGACGGCCTCGCGACCGGATCCGGCATCTTCACCGTTTCCGCGCTGAGTCTCGTGACCTTCTGGCAGTTCCAGCAGCGCTGTGCGAGTGAGGCGCTCGTGAACGCCTACGTCGGCGGATGCTATGCCACGCCCGACCCGATGGACCTCACGATCATCGCGGCATCCTTCGTGGGTGCCCTCGTGGGCTTCCTCTGGTGGAACGCGCCCAAGGCGAAGATCTTCATGGGAGACGTCGGTTCGATGGCCATCGGAGGCGTGATCGCCGCAATGGCGATCCTCGCGCGCGCCGAGCTGCTCTCCGTCATCATCGCCGGCGTCTTCATCATCGGGCCGGGGTCGGTGATCCTGCAGCGCATCTACTTCAAGGCGACCGGCGGCAAGCGTCTCTTCTTGATGAGCCCGTTCCACCACCACCTCGAGATGCGCGGCTGGCCCGAGATCACGATCGTCGTGCGCATGTGGATCATCGCCGGCATGCTCGCGGTGACCGGCGTCGCCCTGTTCTACGTCGAATGGCTGTCGGCGCTGTGACGGGCACCCGCGACCTCGACGCCCTGCGCAGCTGGAATGCGCCCTGGCGCGGACTGCGCGTCGCCGTCCTCGGTCTGTCGATGACCGGGTTCTCCGTCGCCGACACCCTCGCGGAGCTCGGCGCGGAGGTCCTCGTGCTCAGCGAGTCGGCGAGCGAGGAGTACGCACGGCTGCTGCCCGTGATCGGAGCGCGCCTGCACGTGGGTGCGCTGAGTTCCGTTCCGGCCGAGCTCGTCGACTTCGACCCCGAAGTGGTCGTCGCCTCGCCCGGCTTCGCGCCCCACCATCCGGTCATCGCCTGGACACGCGAGCGGGGCACGGCCCTGTGGGGAGACATCGAGCTCGCCTGGCGCGTTCGCGACAAGGTTCTGCGCCCGGACGGCACGTCCGCGGATTGGGTGCTGATCACCGGTACCAACGGCAAGACGACGACGACCCAGCTCACCGCGACGATGCTCGTCGCCGGCGGACTGCGTGCCGCGCCGTGCGGCAACATCGGCGTGCCGATCCTGGACGCCGTGCGTGACCCGAGCGGGTTCGACGTGCTCGTCGTCGAGGTCTCCAGTCATCAGCTGTGGTACCTCTCACTGCAGGAGGGATCGGAGCCGGTGTCGCCTTTCGCGAGCGTGTGCCTGAACCTCGCCGATGACCACCTGCAGTGGCACGGCTCATTCGCCGCGTACCGCGATGCGAAGGCGGTCGTGTACCAGCACACGCGCGTCGCCTGTGTCTACAACAAGTCCGACGTCGCGACCCGCATCATGGTCGAAGAAGCCGATGTCGTCGACGGGTGTCGCGCGATCGGCTTCGATCTCGGGGTTCCAGGTCCGAGCGATCTCGGCATCGTCGACGGGATCGTCGTCGACCGCGCCTTCCTGGAGGATCGACGCACCAGCGCGCTGGAGATCACCACGCTCGACGAGCTCGCCGCTCAGGGTCTGATCGCTCCACACATCGTCGCGAACATCCTCGCCGCGTCCGCGCTGGCCCGCGCGCTGGATGTGCCGCCCGCGCGCATCGCGGAGGCCCTGCGCAGCTTCCGGCTCGATGCCCACCGCATCGAGGTCGTCGCCACCGCAGGCGGCATCACGTGGATCGACGACTCCAAGGCGACCAACCCGCACGCGGCCGCGTCATCGCTGGCGGCGTTCCCAGGAGCGGTCTGGGTCGTCGGCGGTGATATGAAGGGCGTGGACATCGGCGATCTCGTCGCCGCACGTGGTCCGAGTGTCAAGGCGGTCATCGTCATCGGCGTCGAACGTGCGCCGATCACGGAGGCGTTCGCGCGACACGCGCCGGCCATTCCCGTCATCGAAGTCGACCACGCTCAGACTGAAGACGTCATGGCAGACGTGGTCGCTGCGGCGGCACGGATCGCCCGTGACGGTGACGTGGTTCTCCTCGCCCCCGCCGCGGCATCCTTCGATCAATTCGACTCGTACGCCGACCGCGGTCGCCGCTTCGCGATGGCCGTGCGGGAATGGACCTCCTCGTCCGCCCCGCAGACACCGAACGAGACCGGCGCGACAGACGGAGGGGGAGCCGATGACCACGACGACCCCGCCGACCCGTCCCGCCGCTGACGGGCCCGACGACGCCGCGACGTCGGGCTTCGCCGCACGCGTCTCCCTGGGACGCGTGTTCGCGCCGGTGTCCAGCGAGTTCCTGCTCGTCGCCTCGACCGCTCTGCTGCTGACGGGGTTCGGACTGATGATGGTCCTGTCCGCGACGATGGCCTCGGCCATGGCCGCCGGTCAGAGCCCGTTCGAGGTCGTCATGAAGCAGGCGATCTTCGCCGTCATCGGCATCCCGCTCATGTTCATCGCGAGCAGGCTGCCCGTCACGTTCTGGAAGCGGATCGCCTGGCCCGCTCTGATCGCGGCCACCTGCTTCCAGATGCTCGTGTTCGTCCCGGGCCTCGGCGTGGCCAACGACGGCAACCAGAACTGGATCCAGATCGGCGGCATTCAGGCGCAGCCCTCCGAGTTCCTCAAGCTCGCCCTCGCGCTCTGGCTCGGCTACGTGCTGTTTCGCAAGCAGACGCTGCTGGGGTCCTGGGCCCACGTGTTCATCCCGGTCGTTCCCGTCGGCGGTCTCGTCATCGGACTGGTCGCGGTCGGCAGCGAGGACCTGGGCACGGGAATGATCCTCATGGCGATCCTGCTGGGCTGCCTGTTCTTCTCCGGTGTGAAGCTGCGCATCTTCATCATCCCGCTGATCGTCGTGGTGGTCTCCGCCGTGTTCTTCGCGGTGACCAACTCGAACCGCATGGCGCGCATCATGAGCAGCTTCGTCAACTTCGACTCGATGGACTGCTACAACGCGGCTGTCGGTGACTGTTATCAGGCGGTGCACGGAGTGTGGGCCCTCGCCAACGGGGGGCTCTTCGGACTCGGGCTCGGAAACTCGCGCGAGAAGTACGGCTGGCTGCCGGCCCGGTCGAACGACTACATCTTCGCGATCCTCGGTGAGGAGCTCGGACTCGTCGGCTGCGCCGTGGTGCTCCTGCTGTTCACGGTGTTCGCGATCGCCGCCTTCCAGATCATCCGTAAGACCCGCGACCCCTTCATCCGCATCGTCACGGGCGGCATCATCGTCTGGATCGTCGGGCAGGCTCTCGTCAACATCGGTGTCGTCCTGCGTCTGCTGCCGGTGCTGGGGGTGCCGCTGCCGTTCATGTCACAGGGCGGTACCTCGCTGCTGTCGGTCCTGTTCGCCTGCGGTGTGCTGCTGTCCTTCGCGCGGACGATCCCTGTCGCTCCCGCCTCGACCGCAATCGCCGCTGAGCCGCTGCCCCGCCGCCGGTAGGCTCTCTCGGGTGACGACGCCGGCTTCCTCGACGACCTATCTCCTCGCCGGCGGCGGCACCGCCGGGCACGTGAATCCGCTGCTCGCCGTCGCCGACGGGTTGCGGGCGAGGGATGCCGCGGCATCCGTGCTCGTCCTCGGCACGCGCGAAGGGCTCGAAGCCCGTCTCGTGCCCGAACGCGGATACGAGCTGCTGATCGTCGACAAGGTCCCCTTTCCGCGTCGGCCGAACCTCGCCGCGCTCCGGTTCCCGCTGGCGTGGCATCGCGCCGTCGGGCAGGTGCGGCGGCACATCCGCGATCATCACGTCGATGTGGTCGCCGGGTTCGGCGGCTACGCGTCGGCTCCCGCGTACGTGGCCGCCCGCCGCGAGGGGGTGCCGTATGTCGTGCACGAGGCGAACGCGCGCCCTGGACTGGCGAACATCTTGGGCGCCCGCCGCGCGGCGGGCGTGGGAGCGGCGTTCCCCGACACCCCGCTGCGCCGCGCCCAGACGGTCGGTATGCCGTTGCGCGCGGAGATCGTCGAGCTCGATCGCACGACGATGCGCGACGAGGCGGCGCGCTTCTTCGGCCTCGACCCGGCCCGTCCCGTGCTCCTCGTGTTCGGCGGATCATTGGGCGCGCGCCGGCTCAACGAGACGTTCGCCGCGGCATGGCCCGCGGTCATCGACGCCGGCTGGCAGCTGCTGCACGCCGCGGGGGACCGCGACCCGATCGTCGACCCGGGACACCCCGACTACCGGATCGTTCCCTACCTCGACCGGATGGACCTCGCGCTGGCGCTGGCGGATCTCGTGGTCTCGCGCTCGGGCGCGGCCACCGTGAGCGAGGTGTCGGCTCTCGGCATCCCCGCGGTCTACGTGCCGTACGCCGTCGGCAACGGAGAACAGGCGCTCAACGCGCGCGGAGCCGTGGCCGCCGGCGCCGCACAGCTGATCGAGGATGCCGCGTTCAGCCCCGACCGTGTGCGTGAGCAGATCGTGCCGCTGCTGCGCGACGACACGGCGCTGTCGGCGATGCGTGCCGCGGCGCAGGCGCGAACCGCCGCCGCGCGTGCCGGCACGGCATCCGTGATCGCGATGCTGGATCGCGCGCTCGCGGGCTGAGCGGGCCCGGCGGGGCCGACGATCGGCTTCGTCCGTCCTGTTCGGTCGCTGCGCGTGCCTCGCTGCGACAAGCGGGGACGGATGAGGCTCAGGGAGCGGTGGGCGCGCTGCGCAACGCGGCCTGAACGAGCGCGAGGGCCTGCTCGGGATCGATGCGCAGCGTGCGAACCTGGTCGACGAAGCTCGCGGCAGCGCGCTGCGCTTCCCGGAGGGCTGCGTCACCCTGTGGGGCGACGAAGGTGCCGTTGCGCCCGCGTGTCTCGATGATGCCGGCAGCCTCGAGTTCGCGGTAGGCGCGCGCGACGGTGCCGGGAGCAAGCCCCAGATCCTCGGCCAGCCGACGCACGGTCGGCAGACGGGTGCCGGCGGACAGTGCGCCGCTCGACACGTCGTCGATCAGCTGGCGCCGCAGCTGCTCGAACGGGGGCACCGCGGATGCCGGGTCGATGACGATCATGCGAGGGAGCTTCCTGCGGGCACTGACTGAAGACGCGGGCGCGGACGCAGACGAGCGGGCAGCCCAGGGCTCGTCGTGGGGAAGACGAGCTGAAGGGCGAGCAGAGACCACACGATGATCTGTGACGCGAGGAAGCGGTCTCCGGTGATCGCCGTGACCACGAGCGCGGCGCTGATCACGCCGGGGGCCGCGCAGGCAATGCGGACACTGTGCAGGGTCGAGATTCGGAACAGATCGTCCCAGGCGAGCTCGATGGGGGTAGACGCCGGCTGCGCGCGTTCGAGCAGCATTCGCTCGAACCGGTGCACGAGGGGCACGCCGCTCACACCGAGCAGGCCGATGACGAGAGCCGCCACGGCGAGGCCGGGGGTGAACGAGGGCGAGGGATGCAGGAGAAGCCACGAGGCCCCGATCGCTGCGCAGAGGGACAGGATCGCGGTCGCCAGCCAGAGCGCCCGGCGCGTCACCCCGAGGTAATCCGCGGAGGTGAGTGCCCGCGTTCGCGCGACGCGACGCGAGAGCGGGTCCGGAGCGAAGAGGTGCGCGCGAACGCCGACGGCCGCGCTGACCAGGGCGGAGACGGTCAGCATGATCGGCAACAGGAACGTGATCGGGAAGTCGGGGTCCTTGCCGACCGGTGACAGCAGTCCCAGCGCCCCGAGTGCGACGCCGACTGCGGCACCGGTGGCAGCCGTGATCGCATCCTGGCGCAGGCGTGCGACGATCCGATCGGCGATCGGCGACTCCTGCAATGGCAGGTCGGCGTTCTCCGACCATCTGAGCGCTCGGCGTTCGCTGCGTGAGGGCAGGAGGGCCCACGCGAGGAAGCAGCCCGCGAGCACCCCACTGAGGGCGACGAGAACGATGTTCGTCGTCAGCGCGGTCTGCGGATCCATGACGCTTTTGTATCACCATTCGTATCAACGTGTCCAGACAAGGTGGTGGTCGCGCTCAAGCCCGTTCGTGCGCCGCGCGCCGCAGCATCCGCTCAGGCGGCCTCGACCTAGACTTGACGAGCCATGATTCGACCCGACCTGAGCCTGCCCATCCCCGAGGACATCACCGCCGCCCACTTCATCGGGATCGGTGGATCGGGCATGTCGGGACTCGCCGGCATGTTCCTCGATCGCGGCATCCGGGTCTCCGGCTCCGACCGCGCCGACAGCACCGCCCTCCGGGCTCTCGCGGCACGGGGCGCCACCGTGCATGTCGGGCACGACGCGGCGAACCTTCCCGACGATGTCGACGCCGTGATCCATACGGGCGCCATCTGGCCGGAGAACCCGGAGTTCCTCCTCGCGAAGGAGCGCGGCCTGCACGTCATCCATCGCTCCCAGGCGCTGTACTGGCTGATCGGAGGGCGCCGACTCGTGAGCGTCGCCGGTGCGCACGGTAAGACGACGTCCACCGGCATGCTCGTGACGGCTCTGCGTGCACTCGGCACGGCGCCGACGTTCGTGAACGGGGGAGTCATCGCCGATCTCGGCGTCTCCAGCGGCACGGGCGGCGACGAGCTGTTCGTCATCGAAGCCGATGAGTCCGACGGCACATTCCTGCTGTACGACACGTCTGTCGCGCTGATCACCAACGTCGATCCGGACCACCTCGACCACTGGGAGTCGCGCGACGCCTTCTACGACGGCTTCGTTCGCTTCGGCGACGCGGCACGAGAGGCCGTCGTCATCTCCGCCGACGACTCCGGCGCTCGCCGGGTCGCGCAGACGCTTCGCCATGAGCGGGTCGTGACGTTCGGGGAGGATGCCGCCGCCGATGTCCGTCTGAGCGATGTCGTGACCGAAGGCCCTGTCTCCTTCGCGATCACGCACGACGGCGAGACGGTGACCGGGCGGCTCGCCGTACCGGGGGCCCACAATGCGGTCAACGCGGCGGGCGCCGTGGCGGTGCTGCTCACGCTCGGATACGCGCTCGAGCCCGCCCTGCGTGCCGTGGAGGGGTTCGGCGGCACGGTGCGACGCTTCGAGCTCCACGGCGTCCAGCGCGGCGTGAGCGTCTACGACGACTACGCGCACCACCCGACCGAGGTGGCCGCCGCGCTGGCTGCGGCGCGCACTGTCGTCGGTGACGGTCGCCTCATCGCCATCCAGCAGCCCCACACGTACTCGCGCACACAGGAGATGTACCGCGAGTTCGCCGATGTGCTCGAATCCTATGCTGACCACACCGTCATGCTCGACGTCTACGGTGCGCGCGAGGACCCGGTGCCGGGCGTCACGGGGGAGCTCGTGAGCGGAGCCTTCCGCGATCCCTCCAAGGTGCACTACGTGGCCGACTGGCAGGAGGCGGCCGAGTACACCGCAACCGTCGCGCGGGAGGGCGATTACGTCATCACCCTCGGGTGTGGCAACGTCTACCAGATCATCCCGCAGGTGCTCGAGGCGCTGTCGACGCCGACGGCGGAGGCATAGTCCATGCGTCGGCCGACGCCGCTCCCGGCGCCGGATCAGGGTTCGCCCGATCGCGACCCGACGCCGGATCGCGGCGTCGAGACGCCCGTGCGTCAGGTCGGTCCGCCCCGTCGGGCGGACGCTCCTGTCGAGGAGAACGCCGCGGACCGCGGCGATCATCCCACCGCCCCGCTGACGCCTCTCTGGGTGTCGTCGCCGCCCCGAATCGATGAGCCGGCGGATATCCCGGTCGGTGAGGAGGAAGTGCCTGTCGGCGTGCGCGAAGTGTGGGCGGCCGCACGGGCGAGGCGCCGCGCGTTGCGCGCCGAGGTGCGGCGGTTCACCGCGCGTCAGCGTCGGCGGCGAATGACGTGGATCGTCGCGGGCTCCGCGCTCCTTCTGCTCGTTCTGGGCACGCTCGGCGTCGCCTACAGCCCGCTCTTCGCGGTGCAGCAGATCACCGTCGTCGGCACCTCCACGCTGGATTCCGCGTCCGTCGAGACCGCGCTGGACGGGCAGCTGGGCACTCCGCTGCCGCTGGTCGACTCGTCCGCCGTCAAAGCCGCTCTTGTCAAGTTCCCGCTTGTGGAGTCGTACTCGCTGGAGGCCCGCCCGCCCCACGAGCTCGTGGTGCGCATCGTGGAGCGCACTCCGATCGGGTCCATTCAGACTCCCGCCGGCTTCACTCTGGTGGATGCCGCGGGTGTCGCCCTGTCGACCGCGCCTCAGCCGGCCGCAGGGCATCCCGTGCTCACCGTGACCGGCGGGCTGTCCTCACCCGCCTTCAGCGCCGTCGGAACGGTCTTCCGAGCACTCCCGGACGATATCCGCGCTCAGGTGACCGCGATCGCGGCGACGTCTCCCAACGACGTCACCCTCACCCTCGGCTCCGGCGGAACCACGGTGGTCTGGGGCAACGCCGATGCCTCGCCGCTGAAGGCGAAGAATCTCGCCGCGATCATGACGGCGCGCCCCGGGGCGCGCAGCTACGACGTGTCGTCGCCGAGCACGATCGTCGTTCGGTAGCACTCGACACGGCTTTTCTGCGCGACACGCCCCCAGCCTCTCGGTCGGCAGGAGGGCTGCCGCATACCTTCAATCAAGGAATTGCATACTGAGCAATTCTTTAAACCTCAACTAGAGGTTCAAGGTTTAGCAGTCAGGGTTCGGGACACAATGGAGGCCGGCATGAGCCAGAACCAGAACTACCTCGCGGTGATCAAAGTCGTGGGTGTGGGTGGCGGCGGCGTGAACGCCGTCAATCGGATGATCGAGCTCGGACTGCGGGGTGTCGAGTTCATCGCGGTGAACACCGACGCCCAGGCTCTGCTGATGAGCGACGCCGACGTCAAGCTGGACGTGGGCCGCGAGCTGACGCGCGGACTCGGCGCCGGCGCCGATCCCGAGGTGGGGCGCCGGGCTGCCGAGGATCACGCGGAGGAGATCGAGGAGGCCCTTGCGGGCGCCGACATGGTCTTCGTCACCGCGGGAGAAGGCGGTGGCACGGGTACCGGAGGCGCCCCCGTCGTCGCGCGCATCGCGAAGTCGATCGGCGCGCTGACCATCGGTGTCGTCACCAAGCCGTTCAGCTTCGAGGGACGCCGTCGGCAGAGTCAGGCCGAGGCGGGTGTCGCGAAGCTCAAGGAAGAGGTCGACACTCTCATCGTCGTGCCCAACGACCGACTGCTCGAGATCAGCGACCGCGGCATTTCGATGATCGAGGCCTTCGCCACCGCCGACCAGGTTCTGCTCGCGGGTGTGCAGGGCATCACCGATCTGATCACCACGCCGGGTCTGATCAACCTTGACTTCGCCGACGTCAAGAGCGTCATGCAGGGCGCCGGCTCCGCCCTCATGGGCATCGGCTCGGCCCGCGGCGCGGACCGCGCTATCAAGGCCGCCGAGCTCGCGGTCGAGTCCCCGCTGCTGGAAGCGTCCATCGAAGGCGCGCACGGCGTCCTGCTGTCGATCCAGGGTGGATCCAACCTGGGCATCTTCGAGATCAATGACGCCGCGCAGCTCGTCAAGGAGGCTGCGCACCCCGAAGCCAACATCATCTTCGGCACCGTCATCGACGACACGCTGGGCGATGAGGTGCGGGTCACGGTGATCGCCGCGGGCTTCGACGGTGGCGAGCCGCAGGCGCGCATCGAGCCCATCACCGCGGCGCGCCCGGCGGCGCCCCTGGTGCCGGCCGTGCCTGCCGAAGAGGCCGCACGAGAGGGTGCGGCGGTCGAGGACAGGCAGGCTGTCACCGTGTCGGCCCCCGCGGCGGAGTCCTACGACTCGGTGTACGGCGACGACGACCTGGACATTCCCGACTTCCTGAAGTGACCGCACTGGCCGAACGACTCGCCGCCCTGGACGCCCGCATCGCGGATGCGGCCAGGGCGGTCGGCCGCGACCCCGGTGAGCTGACGCGCATCGTCGTCACCAAGTTCCACCCCGCGCGGCTGATCGACGATCTCGCCGCGCTCGGCGTGCACGACGTGGGCGAGAGTCGGCAGCAGGAGTTGAGCGCCAAGCGGGCCGAGACCGCCGACAGAGTCCACGACGTGCGATGGCACTTCATCGGACAGCTGCAGAGCAAGAAGGCGAAGGCGGTGCGCGCGGCATCCGACTGCGTGCACTCCGTCGACCGCGATCGCGTCGCCGACGCCCTGCATGCCGCCGATCCCGAGGGCACTCCGCTCGACGTCTTCCTCCAGGTGAATCTCACGGACGACCCCGCGCGCGGGGGAGCGGCGCCCGACGACGTCGAGGCCCTGGCGACGCACATCGCTGCACGGTGCGCGTCGCTGCGACTTCGTGGTGTCATGGCCGTCGCCCCGCTCGCGCAGGCGCCTGCGGAGGCGTTCGAGCGCCTCGCCGCGGCCGCGGCGACGGTGCGACGGGTCGTTCCGGATGCCACGTGGATGTCGGCGGGCATGTCCGGCGATTTCGCCGAAGCGATCGCCGCCGGCGCGACACACCTGCGGATCGGCACCGCAATCACGGGACCGCGCCCTGACCGCGGCTAGCCTCAGAACAGACGAGCAAACGGAGGAATGCGATGTCGAACCCGCTCAAGAAGACCATGGTGTACCTGGGCCTCGCCGATGAGGAAGAGGTCTACGAAGAGCCCGCTGCCGAGACGCCTGCACGCCGTGAGCGCTCGAGCGAGCGCCCGATCGAGAAGGCGGCCCCTGTGACCCCGCTCCACCGTCCCACCGTCGTGCGTCAGCCGACCGCGGGCACCGTCAGCGAGATCCTCACGGTGCACCCCAAGCAGTACCGCGACGCGCAGATCATCGCGGAGAACTTCCGCGACGGCATCCCGGTCATCATCAACCTCTCGCAGATGAGCGACGCCGATGCCCGGCGTCTCATCGACTTCGCGAGCGGCCTGTCGTTGGGGCTGTACGGTCGCATCGAGCGCGTGACGAGCAAGGTCTTCCTCCTCTCGCCCGAGAACGTCGCGATCTCCGGTGACGGCACGGTGGCTCAGGCCGACCCCGAGTCCGCGCCCTTCAGCCAGTAGTCGTGGAGTTCGTGCGCCTGGCGGCATTCGTCGTCGACGTCCTTCTCCTGCTCTACATCCTCGTGCTGCTGGCGAGACTCGTTCTCGAGTACATCCCGATGTTCAATCGTCAGTGGCGTCCGCGGGGATTCGGCCTCGTCTTCGCCGAGGCCGTCTTCACCCTCACCGATCCGCCGCTGCGCTTCTTCCGCCGGCTGATTCCCCCGTTGCGGATCGGCCCTATCGCCCTCGACCTCGGTTTTCCGGTGACGATGTTGGCCTGCTTCGTGCTGCTGACGATCGTCCGCGTCATCGAGCGTCTCTAGCCCCCCGTCGCACGCCCCACCACCGCCGACTACACTTGGTCAGTACGGCTCGCCGGTGGCGGGCCGACCGAATCGGCCCGCGTCGTGAGCCCCGAAAGAGGAAACACCATGGCTTTGACCCCGGAAGACGTCGTCACGAAGCAGTTCCAGCACGTGCGATTCAAGGAGGGTTTCGACCCGGATGAGGTCGACGACTTCCTCGACGAGATCGTCGTCGAGTGGCGCAAGACGATCGCCGAGAACGAAGAGCTGAAGGCCAAGCTCGCTGCGTACGAGTCCGGTGAGTCTGCTCGCGCCGAGGTCGTCGAGGAGTCGGCTCCCGCCGTCGTCGAGTCCGTTCCCGCTCCCGCGGTCGAGGCTCCCGCAGCCGGCGGCGTGGCCGCTTCTGCCGGCATCATCGAACTGGCCCAGCGCCTGCACGACGAGCACGTCGCCGAAGGCCAGGCCCAGCGCGACAAGCTCATCTCCGAGGCACAGGCCAAGGCCGCCTCGATCCTCGCCGAGGCCGAGGCCAAGGGCCGCGACGAGATGGCACGCCTCGAAAGCGAGCGCGTGACGCTCGAAGGCCGCATCAGCGAGCTGCGTCAGTTCGAGCGTGACTACCGCTCGCAGCTGCGCGGGTTCATCGAGGAGAAGCTGCGCGACCTCGACGTCGCCGGCGCCACCTCGGGCGCGTCCTCCGTCTCGGCTTCCTGAGCCCGGTGACGGACCACGCCACAGAGCGCAGTGCTCCGCGTCGGAGCCTGAACAGGGCAGCGGCCGGTGCCATCGTCGCGATTCTCGCGGCGCTGGTGCTGGCCGCTGACCAGTTCGCCAAGTATCTGGCCCTCACCACTCTTCCGTTCCAGCAGCCCGTGCCGGTCTGGGGCGACGCACTCCAGTTCTATCTGACACGCAACCCCGGCGCCGCCTTCTCCCTCCTCGAAGGTCAGACGTGGATCTTCACGATCGTCATGACGGTCGCCGCCGTCGTCATCGTCTCCCTGACGGTGACGCGGGTGCGTGCGCGCGTGTGGGCGATCGTGCTGGGTCTGCTCCTCGGCGGAATCCTCGGGAACCTCAGCGACCGGCTCTTCCGCGACCCCGGCTTCCTGGTCGGCCACGTCGTCGACTTCATCAACACGCCCTGGATGTGGCTGGGCATGAATCCGGCGATCTACAACGTCGCCGACATGTTCATCGTGACGATGATGATCGGCGTCGCGCTGTTGGTACTGATCGGCGTTCGCCTCGACGGCAGTCGCGAGCGCCGCGCAGCCGACGAGTCCGCCGCGATGGAGCCCGCCGCCCCCGGCGAAGACGACACCACGACCGCCCCGCGTGAGGCCTGATGCCGTCTCGCGTCCTGCCCGTGCCCGACGGCCTCGACGGCGCCCGTGTGGATGCCGCGCTGGCCAAGATGCTGGGGTTCTCCCGCTCCTTCGCCGCTGAGGTCGCCGAGGCCGGCGGGGTGCGGATGGACGGCCGCGCGCTGGGCAAATCCGACCGCCTGCGTGCAGCGGGCTGGCTCGAGGTGGAGTGGGAGGAGCGGCGCGAACCGGAGATCGTCCCGGTCGCCGTTCCGGACCTCGCGATCGTCTACGACGACGACGACATCGTGGTCGTCGACAAGCCCGCGGGCGTCGCCGCGCACCCGTCGCTCGGGTGGGAAGGCCCGACGGTGCTCGGCGCGCTGGCGGCCGCCGGCTTCCGCATCGCCACCACGGGAGCAGCCGAGCGCCAGGGCGTCGTCCATCGACTGGATGTCGGTACCAGCGGCCTCATGGTCGTCGCAAAAGCGGAGCGTGCGTACACCGCACTCAAGCGGGCGTTCAAGGAGCGCGAGGTCGAGAAGATCTACCACGCGGTCGTGCAGGGGCATCCCGATCCGTTGGCCGGAACGATCGATGCTCCCATCGGACGCCACCCTTCGCATTCGTGGAAGTTCGCCGTCACGCCTGATGGCAAGGACTCGGTCACCCACTACGAAACGCTCGAGGCGTTCCCCTCGGCATCCCTCCTCGAGATCCATCTGGAGACCGGACGCACCCACCAGATCCGCGTCCACATGGCCGCCCATCGTCACCCGTGCGTGGGCGACCCGCTGTACGGTGCCGATCCGACCCTGTCGGCACGTCTGGGGCTGACCCGGCAATGGTTGCACGCGCACGAACTCTCGTTCGCGCACCCGACCACGACCGCGTGGGTCACGTTCAGGAGCGATTATCCGGTCGATCTCGCACACGCGCTCGACGTCCTCCGGGGCTGAGCTTCGACTCATGCCGGCGGACGTACGTAAGGGCGCCTAGCCTGGAGGGATGTCGCTGTCCGACCGTCCTTGGCTCTCCTCCTACGCGCCGGGGGTGCCCGCCGAGATCGAACCGGTCGCGCAGACCCTCGTCGACATGCTCGACGACTCCGTCCGACGCTATCCTCGTCGCCCCGCGTTGGAGTTCTTCGGAGCGGTCACCACGTATCGCGAACTCGGAGACCGGGTCGCCAGGGCAGCCGAGGGCTTGAGACGCATGGGCGTCGCGCCCGGCGACCGCGTCGCGCTGATCCTCCCGAACTGCCCGCAGCATGTCGTCGCCTTCTACGCCGTGCTGCGGCTCGGTGCGATCGTCGTCGAGCACAATCCGAGATACACAGCACCGGAGCTTCGACATCAGTTCGAGGTGCATCACGCCCGGGTGGCGATCGTGTGGGATGCCGTCGCCGACACGATCGCGGAGTTTCCCTCCGACATCCGTCCCCGCCACGTCATCGCGGTGCGAATGACCGACGCGATGCCGGCCCGCATGCGGGCCGCGCTGCGCCTTCCGCTCGCGAAGGCGCGTGCCTCGCGGGCGGCGCTGACGACGGCCCCGCGCGCGAAGGGCGTGCTCACCTGGACACGGGTGGCGTCGCATCGGCCGGTGCGCCGGCGCACTCCGCGTCCGCAGCTGGACGACCTCGCCGCGCTGCAGCTGACGAGCGGCACCACGGGGGTCCCGAAAGCCGCCATGCTCACGCACCGCAACCTCCGCTCGAACGCGGCCCAATCGGCGGCCTGGGTGCCGGATCTGGTGCCGGGGCGCGAGGTCTTCTACGCCGTGCTCCCGCTCTTCCACGCGTACGGTCTGACGCTGTGCCTGACCACGGCGCTCTCGCTCGGAGCGCGCATCGTGCTGTTTCCCACGTTCGACGTCACCCTCACCCTCGACGCGATGCGTCGCACGCCACCGACCTTCCTCGCCGCTGTGCCGCCCATCTACGACGCCTTGGCGCGCGCCGCCGTGCGCGCCGGCATCGACCTCTCGAGCCTGCGCAATGCGATCTCCGGCGCCATGGCGCTGCCGCCGTCGACCGTGCTGCGGTGGGAGGAGGCGACCCACGGCATCATCGTGGAGGGCTACGGCATGACCGAGTCGTCGCCGATCAGCGTCGGCAACCCGATGGGGCCGCTGCGCAGGCCGGGCACGGTCGGCGTGCCATTTCCCAGCACCGAGATCCGCGTCGTGGACCCCGCGGATCCCACCCGTGACGTCGACGACGGCGCCGAGGGCGAGCTTCTCGTGCGCGGACCGCAGGTCTTCCAGGGGTACTGGAAACGACCGGAAGAGACGGCCAGCACCCTGCTGGCGGGCGGTTGGCTGCGCACCGGCGACATCGTGACGGTGGATGCCGAGGGCTTCGTGACCGTCGTGGATCGTCTCAAGGAGCTGATCATCAGCGGCGGGTTCAACATCAGCCCGAGCGAGGTCGAGAACGCGCTGCTGCTGCATCCCGACGTCGCAGACGCGGCGGTCGTCGGCATCCCGCGCTCGGACGGGTCGGAGACGGTGACAGCGGCCGTGGTGATGCGCGAAGGGACGGTGTTCGACGCCGAAGAGCTGCGCTCGTTCGCACGCGTCCACCTGGCGGCGTACAAGGTTCCGCGCTCGGTCGTCCAGGTGCCGGCGCTGCCGCGCTCTCTGGTCGGCAAGGTCATCCGCCGTCAGGTGCGCGCGGACATCCTCGCCGCCCGCGGGCGCTGACGCGTCAGCGCCCGCCGGAGAACGAAGCCGGATCGTCCTCGGCGACGGCCAACGCGATCTTGCGGACGTGGGCCGGATCCACCTCGGTCAGTTCGCCGAGTCCGTACCAGCCCACCTCGGTCAGTTCGCCGTCGGCGGGGAACGGATCGCCCGACACCCAGTCGCAGCGGAAGACGAGGTCGAGGTAGTCGACCTGGTCGCCGTTGGCGTAGGTCGTGCGGGGCAGCTGGTGGACCAGAGCGAGACGCACGGCGCGCACGCCGATACCCGCCTCTTCTCGGCATTCGCGCACGGCCGCGTCGGCGGGCTCCTCGCCGGGATCGACGATGCCCGACACGCACTGCCAGGCCCCGTTGTCCGCCCGCTTGCCGAGGAGCACCTTCTCGTCCTTGAACACCACGGCTGTCACGCCCACCAGCGGCAGCGGCGCCGTGCCGATCTTCTCGCGCAGCGACAGGACGAACTCGGGAGTGGCCATGGCCTCAGCCTAAGCGCCTCACCTTCAGGTTGAGCGTGAGGCGAGCTCGGCGCGGGCGCCGGGGCGTCCGCCCGAGGATGTCGGAGGCCTTCGTAGACTCGATGTGTGGCAACCGACTCCTTCGTTCATCTGCACGTGCACAGCGAGTACTCGATGCTCGACGGAGCGGCCAAGATCGGGGCCATGACGCAGGCCGCGGCCGAGTATGGGATGCCGGCGATCGCTGTCACCGATCACGGCAACACCTTCGCGGCGTTCGAGTTCTACAACGCGGCCAAGGCGGCCGGCGTGAAGCCCATCATCGGGCTGGAAGCGTACGTGACGCCGGGCACGCACCGCAGCGACAAGTCGAGAGTGGCGTGGGGATCGCCCGATCAGAAGAGCGATGACGTCTCGGGATCGGGCGCGTACACCCACATGACGATGTGGAGCCAGAGTACGGAGGGGATGCACAACCTCTTCCGGCTGAGCTCGCTGTCGAGCATGGAGGGCTACTACTTCAAGCCGCGCATGGATCGGGAGTTGCTGCAGACCTACGGCAAAGGACTCATCGCGACGACCGGCTGCCCGTCGGGAGAGGTGCAGACGCGTCTGCGCTTGGGGCAGTACGACGCCGCTCGTGCGGCCGCGGCGGAGTTCCAGGACCTCTTCGGCAAGGAGAACTACTTCGCCGAGATCATGGACCACGGCCTGTCGATCGAGCGCCGCGTGATGACCGACCTGATCCGCCTCGCGAAGGACCTCGACATCCCGCTCGTCGCGACCAACGACTCGCATTACACGCACCAGCACGAGGCCGACGCTCACGAGGCCCTCCTGTGCGTGCAGTCCGGGTCCACGCTCGACGATCCCAACCGGTTCAAGTTTGACGGCGACGGCTATTACATCAAGACCGCCACCGAGATGCGCCAGCTCTTCCGCGATCACCCCGAGGCCTGCGACAACACGCTGCTCATCGCGGAGCGGTGCGAGGTGGAGTTCAACACCTCGGCGAACTACATGCCGCGTTTTCCGGTGCCGCACGGGGAGACCGAGGACAGCTGGCTGATCAAAGAGGTCGAGGCGGGACTGCACTACCGATATCCGGACGGCATCCCCGACAAGGTCCGCACGCAGGCCGAGTACGAGACCGGCATCATCCTGCAGATGGGCTTCCCGGGGTACTTCCTCGTCGTCGCCGATTTCATCAACTGGGCGAAGGACAACGGCATCCGTGTCGGGCCCGGTCGTGGATCGGGAGCGGGCTCCATGGTGGCGTACGCCATGCGCATCACCGACCTCGACCCGCTCGAGCACGGGCTGATCTTCGAGCGCTTCCTCAACCCCGACCGTGTGTCCATGCCCGACTTCGACGTCGACTTCGACGATCGTCGCCGCGGCGAGGTGATCGACTACGTCACCGCCAAGTACGGCTCCGAACGCGTCGCCCAGATCGTCACCTACGGCACGATCAAATCGAAGCAGGCGCTCAAGGATGCCGGTCGCGTGCTCGGCTTCCCGTTCAGCATGGGGGAGCGGCTGACCAAGGCGATGCCGCCCGCCGTCATGGGCAAGGACATGCCGCTGTCCGGCATGTTCGACACCGCTCATCCGCGCTTCAAGGAAGCGAGCGAGTTCCGCTCGCTCATCGACACCGATCCCGACGCGAAGACCGTCTTCGACCGCGCGCTGGGCCTGGAAGGCCTGAAGCGGCAGTGGGGTGTGCATGCTGCCGGCGTGATCATGTCCAGCGAGCCGCTGCTGGACATCATCCCGATCATGCGCCGCGAGCAGGACGGCCAGATCGTCACCCAGTTCGACTATCCGTCGTGTGAGGCGCTCGGCCTCATCAAGATGGACTTCCTCGGGCTTCGCAACCTCACGATCATCTCGGACGCGCTCGACAACATCCGGATGAACCGCGGGGAGGAACTCGACCTGGAGCACCTGACGCTCGACGATCGCGCGGCGTACGACCTGCTCACGCGAGGAGACACCCTCGGTGTCTTCCAGCTCGACGGTGGTCCCATGCGTGCCCTGCTGCGGTTGATGAAACCGGACAACTTCGAGGACATCTCCGCCGTCATCGCCCTCTACCGTCCCGGCCCGATGGGCGCGAACTCGCACACCAACTACGCGCTGCGCAAGAACGGTCAGCAGCCGATCACTCCCATCCATCCCGAGCTCGAAGAGCCGCTGCGCGACATCCTCGACACCACCTACGGCCTGATCATCTATCAGGAGCAGGTCATGGCGATCGCGCAGAAGGTCGCCGGGTTCTCCCTCGGACAGGCCGACATCCTGCGTCGCGCGATGGGGAAGAAGAAGAAGTCCGAACTCGACAAGCAGTACGAGGGCTTCTCCGGAGGCATGAAGGAACGCGGTTATGGCGAAGGTGCCGTTCAGGCGCTCTGGGACATCCTGCTGCCCTTCTCCGACTACGCCTTCAACAAGGCCCACTCCGCCGCCTACGGTCTGGTCTCCTACTGGACGGCGTACCTGAAGGCCCACTATCCCGCCGAGTACATGGCGGCGCTGCTCACGAGCGTCGGAGACTCCAAGGACAAGATGGCCGTGTACCTCAACGAGTGTCGGCGAATGGGTATCCGGGTGCTCCCGCCCGATGTCAGCGAGTCGATCCGCTACTTCGCGGCCGTGGGCGAAGATATCCGCTTCGGGCTGGGCGCCGTCCGCAACGTCGGAGCGAACGTCGTCGACGGCATCGTCGAGGCCCGCGGCGACGAGGGATTCTCCAGCTTCCACCACTTCCTCGACACGGTGCCGATGCACGTCGCCAACAAGCGCACCGTCGAGTCGCTCATCAAGGCCGGCGCGTTCGACTCGATGGGCGACACACGGCGGGCTCTCCTCGAGGTGCACGAAGACGCGGTCGAGGCGGCGGTGGACCGCAAGCGCAACGAGGCTCAAGGCGCGATCGGCTTCGACTTCGACTCGCTCTACGACGCGGCAGAGGAAGCGGTGCCTCCGAAGGTGCCGCCCCGACCGGAGTGGACCAAGAAGGACAAGCTCGCCTTCGAGCGGGAGATGCTCGGGCTGTACGTGTCCGACCATCCGCTCGCCGGGCTCGAGATCCCGCTGGCCAAGCACGCGTCCACGTCCATCCACGATCTTCTGGCCTCGGACGATGTCCACGACGGCGATATCGTCACGGTGGCGGGCCTCGTGACGAGCGTCCAGCACCGCGTCGCGAAGCAGAGCGGCAACCCCTACGGCATGATCACGGTCGAGGACTTCGACGGCGAAGTGACCGTGATGTTCATGGGCAAGACCTATACCGAGTTCCAGTCCATGATCATCGCCGACAGCATCCTGGTGGTACGCGGTCGTGTCTCCCGACGCGATGATGGGCTGAACCTGCACGGCCAGTCGGCGTTCTCGCCCGACCTCGGCTCCGTCGACGCCACGGGTTCCCTCGTGCTCCTCATGCCCGAGCACCGCGCGACGGAGACGACGGTGACGCAACTGGCTCAGGTGTTCTCACGGCACCCCGGCGACACCGAGGTTACCCTCAAGCTGCACAAGAGCGGTGTCGCGAAGGTGTTCGAGGTGCCGGCCCAGGTGCGTGTCACCGTCGACCTGTACGGAGAGCTGAAGGGGCTTCTCGGACCGCAGTGTCTGGGGTGAGCCTGGGATCGGCCGAGTAGGATCCCAATCGAGTTCTGTTCCGGAAGGATGCGTGACGTGACCGACGAGAAGCCCACCCCCCAGACCGCCGGTGAAAGCACACCGGACGAGTACGACGCCCCCGCGATCGCGGAGTCCGCAGGCGCTGAGGCGCGTGCCGACGATGAGACCCCGGTCTCGCACGCCGCCGCCAGCCCCGAGTCCGATGAGCCTGCCGCGACCCCCACGCCGGACGTTTCGACCGTCACCTTCGCCGAGGCGTTCGAGGCGATGACCGACGGGCCGGACGGCGTAGACGAGGCTGCTCCTGCGCAGTACGGGGTGGGGCCGTTCTCGATCCGTGAGGTGTCTCTCGGTGCGGTCTGGCTCGTCGCGTTCGTCGTCTCCTTCTTCCCGATCTACAGCTACGGCAACGGCGGGTGGGGAAAGTCGGTGTGGACGGGTATCGACTGGCTGCTCACGATCGGCGTGCCGACCGTCGCGGTGTTCCTCATCGGCCTGCGCCGGCTGTCGCCCCAGGGCATCCGCCGAGTCGGCTCGCTCGGCATCGATCAGTTCGCCTCGGTCGCCTTCTCGGTCTCGTCGATCATCTGGCTCGGCATCCTCTGGAGCTCGTTCGTCTCGGTGGGCGGAGGAAGCGTCTTCCTCGCGACCTGGGTCGTCTGGGCGGAGTTCATCCTCATGCTGGCCGGCGTCGTGCTCACCGTCTTCGCGCCGCTTCTGCCGACCATCGGCGAGGACTTCCAGCATCGCTCGCAGGTGCCCGCCCACCGGTATGCGAGCCCCGCTCGCCCTGTCGTAGCCCGTCCTGCGACGCAGCGGGCGCCGTACGCGGGCCCCGTCGCGACGCCGCTGACCGACGCCCACGCTGACGGGGCCCAGAGCGATGGCGCCGCACCCGTCGCGGAGCCGACGTCGGAGACCACCGTCTTGGACGAGACGGTGCTCGCCCCCAGCCCGTCGCAGGCCTTCTGGGCCCTCGTTCCCGTCGAGCGTGACGTCGTCGATGAACACGGCACACCGCTGTTTCGCATCGGACCCACCGCCTGGGCGTTGGTCATCGAGGACCGTGGTGATCGCTTCGTCGTCCGTCACGAAGACGGCCGCATCGGCTACCTCACGGACGTCTCCGGCGTCACACGCGGGTAGCCTGGAACGATGCTCCGCACCATTGATGTGCGCGGTCGCGAGTTGACGACCGCGCAGTGGATTGCTGCTGTGCCCCGTGCTCAAGCCGCCCGCGCCGAAGCCCTTCAGGCGGCCTTCGAGATCGTCGACGACGTGCGCCTGCGCGGAGAAGCGGCGCTGCGGGAGCAGGCGGCGCGCTTCGATCGCGTCGAGGATCACGCCATTCGCGTGCCCGCCGCGCACCTCGACGACGCGCTCGAGCGTCTCGACCCGGGGGTACGGCGAGCGATCGAGGAGATGATCCGCCGCGTGCGGCTGGCCTCTGCCGCCCAGGTTCCCGCTGCGGCGATGACCGAGATCGTCCCCGGCGGCCGCGTCGAACAGCGCTGGCAGCCCGTTCGGCGCGCGGGTGTCTACGTGCCCGGCGGCAAGGCGGTGTATCCGTCGAGCGTCGTCATGAACGTCGTTCCCGCTCAGGTCGCTGGCGTCGGCGAGGTCGCGCTCGCGTCGCCGCCCCAAGCCGATGCGGGCGGCAGGGTGCATCCCGACATCCTCGCCGCCGCGCGACTTCTCGGCGTGACGGAGGTCTACGCGATGGGCGGGGCCGGCGCGGTCGGCGCCTACGCGTACGGCGTGGACAGCATCGGCCTGGAGCCCGTCGACGTCGTCACCGGCCCTGGCAACAACTTCGTCGCAGCGGCCAAGCGCGCCGTCGGCGGGCTCGTCGGAACGGATTCCGAAGCCGGCGCGACGGAGATCCTGATCGTCGCCGATGAGCACGCCGATGCTGCACTGGTCGCCGTCGATCTCATCAGTCAGGCCGAGCACGACGAGCAGGCATCGGCGGTGCTCGTCACCTGGTCGCAGGAGTTGGCGGATCGCGTGCGTGCTGAGGTCGTGGAGCGGGTCTCACGCACCCGCAACGCGGCCCGCGCGACCGAAGCGCTCAACGGTCCGCAGTCGGCGGTCGTCCTTGTCGACGATCTCGCGGCAGCCACGGCCTTCAGCAACGCGTACGCACCGGAGCACCTCGAACTGCACCTGCGCGACCCTCGTCCGGAGGACTTCGTCAATGCCGGTGCGGTGTTCGTCGGTGCGTACTCGCCCGTGAGTCTCGGGGACTACCTGGCCGGTAGCAACCACGTGCTCCCGACGGGCGGGCAGCCGCGGTACGCGGCGGGCCTGTCGGCGGCGACGTTTCTGCGTCCGCAGCAGGTCATCGTGTACGACCGCGAAGCGCTGCGGGCGGCCCACGACGACATCGTCGCGCTGGCGGTCGCCGAGGCGCTGCCGGCGCACGGCGAAGCGGTCACTGCGCGGTTCGCGGACCTTTCGGCGGGGGAGTGACGCGTGCATTGCCCGTTCTGCCGTCACGCCGATTCGCGCGTGATCGATTCCCGTACCAGCGATGACGGTCTCAGCATCCGCCGTCGCCGCCAATGCCCGCAGTGCGGAGGCCGGTTCACGACCGTCGAGACCGCCAGTCTCAACGTCATCAAGCGCTCCGGCGTCATCGAGCCGTTCAGTCGCGAGAAGGTGATGTCCGGCGTTCGCAAAGCCTGCCAGGGGCGCCCGGTGACCGAAGGCGATCTGGCGATGCTCGCTCAAGCGGTGGAGGAGGCGGTGCGCCAGACCGGCGCGTCGCAGATCGACACGAACGAGATCGGTCTGACCATCCTCGGCCCGCTGCGCGACCTCGACGAGGTGGCCTATCTGCGCTTCGCCAGCGTGTACCAGGCTTTCGACTCGCTGGAGGACTTCGAGGCCTCGATCGCGCAGCTGCGCGCCGACCACGCGGCGGAGGCGACGGAGTAGTCACGGCCGTCGCGCGCGGGACGACCCTGGGCGCGCCCTAGGCTGAGATCCGATGTACGCCTTCATCTTCCGCACCGTCTTCGCGCACATGGACCCCGAGCGGGCCCACCACCTCGTCATCCCCGTCATCCGTGCATTCGGCATCTGGCCGCTGCGTCCGATCGTGCGGGCGCTGACGGCGCCGGACCCGTCCCTGCGCACGCGCGCCCTCGGGATTGACTTCGACTCGCCGTTCGGTGTCGCCGCCGGCTTCGACAAGAACGCCGTGATGAGTGAGGGCCTGTTCGCGCTCGGCTTCGGTCATGTCGAAGTGGGCACCGTGACGGCGGTGCCGCAGGAGGGAAACCCGCGTCCACGCCTCTTCCGCCTCATCGCCGACAGAGGCCTGATCAACCGCATGGGCTTCAACAACGCGGGCGCCTCGGCGGCTGCCCGCAGGCTCAGCCGATCGCGCCGTCGAGCCCGCCGCGCCGTGCTCGGTGCGAACATCGGCAAGAGTCGCATCGTCGATGTCGAGCACGCCACGGCCGACTACGTCACCAGCACGAAGCTGGTCGCTCCGGTGGCGGACTACCTCGTCGTCAACGTCTCCTCGCCCAACACTCCCGGGCTGCGCGGACTGCAGGCCGTAGAGACGTTGCGCCCCCTCCTGGAGGCGGTTCGAGATGCCGCAGGCGCCACCCCCCTGCTCGTGAAGATCGCCCCTGACCTCCCGGACGACGAGGTCGAGGCGGTGGCGCGCCTGGCGGTCGACCTCGGCCTGGCCGGGCTCGTCGCGACCAATACGACGATCTCACGCGAAGGCCTCACGGCGGACGCCTCCGCGGTTGCGGCGATGGGGGCGGGCGGCCTCTCCGGTGCCCCGCTGCGCGGTCGGGCGCTGGAGGTGTTGAAGATCGTGCGCGCGGTCGTGCCTGAGGGGTTCTGCGTCATCTCCGCCGGAGGCGTGGAAGACGCCGACGACGTGCAGCAGCGGCTGGATGCCGGGGCCACTCTCGTGCAGGGATACACCGGCTTCATCTACCGCGGGCCCCTCTGGGCGCGTCAGATCAACCGAGGGCTGGTGGCGGCGCGCCGGACCCGCTGACCGTGTTCGTTGGCGCGCTCCGCGTGTAGCGCAGAGTGCCGCGCCGCTCGTGGGCACGCAGTCCAGCCTCCTCGAGTACCCGTCGCATCCGGTGCATGAGCGGCGGCAGCTGCGAAGCTTTACCGTTTTGCTGGCGCACCATGCCCACGAGGAATGTCTCGCTGCGGGTCGCGGTGTGCACCTCGAAGCGCGCAGTATCGCCTTGCGAGCGCCAGATCACGCTCTGGATCATCGGGTACGGCACGGTCCACCGGTCTTCGGTATCCACGACGAGCGCCCCGGTGTGCCACCGAAGCGTCACGGGGAGGCGCCGACTGTTGACGACTCCCCAGATCGCCGCGTACACCGGCATCCCGACGAAGAGGCCCACAGCGACGACGATCATGAGCGGGGGCAGGCGGAGGAGCCAGCGTTCGGTGACGATCACGACCACCGCGCTGAGCGCGCCGACGACGACCACCGCTCCGACGGCGAGAGCCGTCAGCGCCGCTGTCGTGAAGCGCGCGGCGTTCACCGTGACTTCGGGGCGACGATCCGCCTCGCTCCACGTGGGCTCCGCCAGGGCCGCCGCGCGTCGCTCGGCGGCGCGGTCGAACCGTCCGGAGATTCGACCGAGGAGGGTGATCAGCACCCATCCACCGGCCGGTGGAATGCCGAGCGCGACGACGGAAAGTGAGCGAGGCCACGGTTCCGGCAGCGATCCGAGGGTCCGGATGAGGGGAGTGGTCGATGCCAGCAGCGCGATGGCCCCGAGGGCGAGTGCGACGTGCCCTGCCCACTGCCACGGCTCTGGCCAGGCGCTCAGCACATTGACGAGGGCGAAACCGACTGCCCAGCCGCCGATGAGAACGCAGAGGTAGGCCGGGAATCCGCCGTCGCTCGTCGGAGTGACGAGCTGTGCGCCCGCGGCGCAGAGCACGACGCCCACGAGTGCGGGCACGATGACGAACCAGACTCGCCACTGGTGCGCGGCGCGAGGAGTGGACTGCTCCGTCGGCCTCCGACTCGTCGTCGCGCCGTCGGTAGGCGAGTCCGGCATCGTCGAGGACGTCTCAGACGGGTCGGCCGCCGCGCTTGACCTGCGGCTTGGGCAGTCGCATGAAGCGCATCTGGATCGTGCGCATGCCGGCGTACCAGCCGAGACCCTTCTCGGTGCGGTCGGCGAACTTCTCGCGCGCGAGCTTCTTGACCCGCACGCTCGTGATGATCATGTCGACGACGACCACGAGGATGTAGAGCCAGAGTGCGGCGAACCCGTAGTAGACGATGGCGGTGTTCGGAATGAGGCTCAGCAGGATCACGATCAGCATGAGCGGCATGAGCAGCTCGCCCGGGTGCCACCCACCGTCGACGACGTCGCGGACGAACCGGCGCTGCGGGCCACGGTCGCGAACCGGCAGGTACTTCTCCTCGCCGTTCGCCATGCCGATGCGGGCACGCTCGCGCTGCGAGGCCAGCTCGGCTTTCGCGCGGGCCCGCGCCTCCTTCGTGTCGGCGACGAGAGGACGCTTGCGGGCGGCCTCCTGCTCGGCTCGCGACGGCGTCGGACGGTGCTTGCCGGGTCCGGTCGGAACGGTGGCGTCGGCGTCGGGAGCGGCGGGGTTCTTGGCCACGGTGTGGATCCTCGTTGTCATCACGGGTGGTGCGCACGCGCGGGAACGCACGGCAGCTGCGCTCTAAGATTACCCGCATGAGCTCCGAGCTGTCCCGTCGTACCGCCGTCCGCGATGCCGCCGAGGCGGCCGTCCCCGCCGCCCTCGCCGATCTGGGACGACTCGTGCGCATTCCGTCGGTGGCGTTCCCCGGCTTCGATCGGGCTGAGGTCGCACGCAGCGCCGATGCGGTGGCTGAGCTTCTCGAGCAGCTCGGCATCTTCGAACGCGTCGAGGTGAAGACCGCGATCGTTCCCGAGACGGGAGCGGAGGGGATGCCCGCGGTCCTCGCGACGCGTGCAGCGCGCAACGGGCGTCCGACGATTCTGCTGTACGCGCACCACGACGTTCAGCCCGTCGGCGACGAGTCGCTCTGGGAGACGCCGCCCTTCGAGCCGACGGTACGCGGTGGACGCCTCTACGGACGCGGAGCCGCCGACGACAAGGCCGGGATCATGGCGCACATCGGCGCCCTGCGCGCTCTCGTCGATGCGTGCGGCGGCGACGTCGACCTCGGTGTGAACCTCTTCATCGAGGGTGAAGAGGAAGCCGGTTCGGCATCCTTCGCGCAGTTCCTCCGCGACAACGCCGACGCGCTGCGCGCGGACGTCATCGTCGTCGCCGATTCCGGCAACTGGGATGCGACGACTCCGGCCCTCACGGTGTCGCTGCGCGGCAACGCACGCTTCACCATGACCGTGCGCACACTTGAGCACGCCTCCCACTCCGGCATGTTCGGAGGCGCCGTGCCCGATGCGATGCTGGCGACCGTGAAGCTGCTCGCAACGATGTGGGACGACGACGGTGCGGTCTGCGTCGCCGGGCTCACCGAGCGGGAGGCGCCGACTCCGGACTACTCCGAGGAGACCCTGCGTGATGAGGCCGGGCTTCCCGAGGGCGTGAGCCCGATCGGACGAGGGGCGATCCTCAGCCGCATCTGGAACAAGCCGTCCATCACCGTCACCGGCATCGATGCGCCGAGCGTGAAGAACGCCTCGAACACGCTCTCTCCCGAGGTCTCCGTCGTCATCAGCATGCGGGTGGCCCCCGGCCAGCCCGCCCGCGAGGCTTACGCCGCGCTCGAGGCCCACCTTCGCGCACACGCCCCGTTCGGCGCAGAGCTCACCTTCCGCGATGTCGACTGCGGTGATGCGTTCCTGGTCGACACCGCCGGGGCCGCAGTGACGTCGGCGCGCGACGCGCTGCGCGAGGGATACGGCGTCGAGCCGGTCGACATCGGCGTCGGGGGATCGATCCCGTTCATTGCGGACCTCGTGCGCGAGTTTCCGGGCGCACAGATCCTGGTGACCGGTGTGGAGGATCCACATGCGCGGGCCCACAGCCCGAACGAGTCGCTCCACCTGGACACGTTCCGTCGCGCACTCGTGTCCGAGGCTCTGCTGCTCGAGGAGCTCGATCGCGGGTGACACGGTGCGCCGCCGTGCCGGCGCGCGGGCGTCATCGGCCCGGGGTGCCCGCTGCCGCGTAGAATCGAGCACGACCCGCCGTCTGATGACGGCTTCGATCGCAACGAGGTTCCGGAGAGTGCCATGACCGACATCGCCACCAACACCCCCGTCGAGGCCACCCCGGCTGCGCACGGCGTTCTCCTCACGGACGCTGCCGCCGAGAAGGTGAAGAACCTGCTCCAGCAGGAGGGTCGCGACGACCTGCGCCTCCGCGTCGCAGTGCAGCCCGGCGGGTGCTCGGGCCTGATCTACCAGCTGTACTTCGACGAGCGCTTCCTCGACGGCGATCAGGCCGTGGACTTTGACGGCGTCGAGGTCATCGTCGACGACATGTCGGTGCCGTACCTGGATGGTGCGACGATCGACTTCAAGGACACGATCTCCGAGCAGGGCTTCACGATCGACAACCCGAACGCCGCGGGCAGCTGCGCCTGCGGCGACAGCTTCCACTGAGACGGGCGTCGCTGATCAGGCGGGAAAAACCCCTCCGATAGTGGCAGACATCCTGGGCGGATGGCCTGAATCGGGTGGGAGCTTGCCTTAGACTGAACGGTGTTCGACCTTCATGACCCCGAAAGGTGCACCGTGCGCGTCAAACGCCGACTCCGGCTCGCCGTCATCCCGATCGGGATCGCCTCGGCGATCACCCTCGCGGGATGCACTCCCACCGAGCTGAACGGCTTCCTGCCGGGCTTCACCGACGACGGCACGCAGGCCACGAACCACACCGAGATGGTGTCGGGTCTCTGGGTCAACTCCTGGATCGTTCTGCTCGCCGTCGGTGTCATCACGTGGACGCTCATGGGCTGGGCGGCCATCGCGTACCGTCGTCGTCGCGGCCAGCGCGGGCTGCCGGTGCAGCTTCGTTACAACATGCCCGTCGAGATCTTCTACACGGTTGTCCCGTTGATCCTGGTGCTCGGCTTCTTCGCCTTCACGGCGCGCGACCAGGCGGTGCTCGAGACCCAGTACGACAACCCCGACGTCTGCGTGACGGCGATCGGCAAGCAGTGGGCTTGGGACTTCCAGTACAACGACGACCAGGCCGACTGCCAGGCCGGCGACAACGCCGTCTGGACCATGGGCGTTCAGGCTCAGACCGACGCCCAGGGAAACATCACCAGCGACCTGCCGACCCTGGTTCTGCCGGTCAACGAGAGGGTCAAGATCAAGCTGACCTCCCGCGATGTCATCCACTCCTTCTGGATCGTCGACTTCCTCTACAAGAAGGACATGTACATCGGGAAGGACAACTACTGGTCGTTCATCCCGACACGCGTCGGCGAATACGACGGCAAGTGCGCCGAGCTCTGCGGCCAGTACCACTCGATGATGCTCTTCAAGGTCAAGGTCGTCGAGCCGACCGAGTACCAGCAGTACCTCGCAGGCCTGCGCGCCGCCGGTCAGACCGGTGACATCAACAAGGCCTACGACAGACTGCAGAACTTCCCGGGCACGGGAGCCCCCGTCGAATCTGAGGGACAACACTGATGGCGACCACGCTTCCTCTCCAGGGCGAGACTTCCGCGCGCCCGACCACGCTGCCCCCGCGTCAGGCGGCTCTCATGAGCTCGACGCGCGTGGGACAGAAGGGCAACATCATCGTCAAGTGGATCACCTCCACGGACCACAAGACGATCGGGTACATGTACCTCATCGCGTCGGTGATCTTCTTCCTGCTCGGCGGCGTCATGGCGCTGATCATTCGCGCTGAGCTGTTCGAGCCGGGAATGCAGATCCTTCCGACGAAGGAGCAGTACAACCAGCTCTTCACGATGCACGGCACGATCATGCTGCTGATGTTCGCGACGCCGCTGTTCGCCGGCTTCGCCAACGCGATCCTGCCGTTGCAGATCGGCGCGCCGGACGTCGCGTTCCCGCGTCTGAACGCGTTCGCCCTGTGGCTGTTCATCTTCGGATCGGTGATCGCGGTCGCCGGCTTCCTGACTCCGCAGGGTGCGGCGGCGTTCGGTTGGTTCGCCTATCAGCCCCTGGCGGGAGCGTCGTTCTCTCCCGGCGCCGGCGGCAACCTCTGGATGCTGGGACTCGGTATGTCCGGTTTCGGCACCATCCTGGGCGCGGTGAACTTCATCACCACGATCATCACGATGCGCGCGCCCGGCATGACGATGTGGCGTCTGCCGATCTTCACGTGGAACACGCTCGTCACCAGCATCCTGATCCTGATGGCGTTCCCCGTGCTCGCCGCGGCCATCCTGGCCGCCGCCGCCGACCGCGTGCTCGGTGCCCACATCTACGACCCCGCCAACGGCGGCGTGCTCCTGTGGCAGCACCTCTTCTGGTTCTTCGGCCACCCCGAGGTCTACATCATCGCTCTGCCGTTCTTCGGCATCGTCTCCGAGATCTTCCCGGTGTTCAGCCGTAAGCCGATCTTCGGCTACAAGACCCTGGTGTATGCCACGATCGCCATCGCGGCGCTGTCGGTCTCGGTGTGGGCTCACCACATGTACGTGACGGGTTCGGTGCTGCTGCCGTTCTTCTCTCTCATGACGATGCTCATCGCGGTGCCGACGGGCGTGAAGATCTTCAACTGGATCGGAACCCTCTGGCGCGGCTCGGTGACCTTCGAGACGCCGATGGTGTTCTCGCTCGGCTTCCTCGTCTCGTTCGTCTTCGGTGGTCTGACCGGTGTGATCCTCGCCTCACCGCCGCTGGACTTCCACCTCTCCGACTCATACTTCGTCGTCGCCCACTTCCACTACGTGGTGTTCGGCACGGTCGTGTTCGCGATGTTCGCCGGCTTCTACTTCTGGTGGCCGAAGTGGACGGGGCGCATGCTCAACGAGCGACTCGGCATGGTCCACTTCTGGATGCTGTTCATCGGTTTCCACATGACCTTCCTCATCCAGCACTGGCTGGGTGTGGACGGCATGGTGCGCCGCTACGCCGACTATTCGGCCGCGGACGGCTGGACCTGGCAGAACCAGGTGTCCACGATCGGAGCGATGATCCTCGGTGCCTCCATGATCCCGTTCTTCCTGAACGTGTGGATCACCTCGCGCAAGGCGCCGCGGGTCACGGTCAACGATCCCTGGGGCTACGGCGGATCGCTCGAGTGGGCCACCAGCTGCCCGCCGCCGCGTCACAACTTCACCTCGATTCCGCGCATCCGCAGTGAGCGCCCTGCCTTCGACCTCAACCACCCCGAAGCAGCGCTTCCGGTCGGTGTCGGTCCGGCGAAGGATGCTCCCGATGCTCCCGTCATGGACACGGCCGAGGGGAAGGTCAAGTAAGTGAAGACCAACGTCAACCTCTGGTGGATCCTCGCCGCGTTCTTCCTGCTGGTCACCGGGGTCTACACCGGCTGGAACATCATCGAGCACTCCGATCGTCCGTGGTTCCACGCGATCGAGTGGGTCGGCACCGTGGCCCTGCTGTTCACCATGTTCATGTCGGTGATGATCGGCTTCTACGTTGGCCGCGTGCACCGCGCGCAGGGCGGCGAGCTGCCCGAAGACTCACTGACGGCCGACATCGATGACGGCGACCCGGAGATGGGTGAGTTCAGCCCGTGGTCGTGGTGGCCTCTGGTGCTCGCGTTCTCCGCGGCGCTCGGCATCCTTGGTCTCGCGGTCGGCACCTTCCTCTTGCCGATCGGGCTCGGCGTGTTCGTCGTCGCCATCGTCGGGTGGGTCTTCGAGTACTACCGCGGGTACTTCGCACGCTGAACGATCGCGCTTCGGCTGTGACGGCTCATTCGTTGCGGGCCGGCGTCTCCAGCGACGTCGGCCCGTTTCGCGATGTCAACCAAGATGCCGCCTTCATCGCGTCGTGGGGAGCGGGCGTCGCGGACGGGGTCGGCGGCGGCCCCGCCGGCGATCTCGCATCGGCGGCTCTCGTGCATCGACTGGTCGCAGGAGGCTGGAGAGCGGGCGATGCGGCAGCGCTGACCACTCGGCTGCAGGTGGCCAACTGGGATCTGGGCGCGCACGTACGGCGGGATCCCTCGCTGGCGGGTATGGCGACCACGTTCACGGGCATCTGGTTCGGTGATGGCGGGACCCTTCTTCTCGCGCATACCGGAGACTCTCGGGGTTATCTGCTCCGTTCGGGACGACTGGTGCGTCAGACCCGTGACGATTCGTTCGTCCAGGTGCTCGTCGACCAGGGGCTGGTGACGGAGTCCGACGCGATGACGCATCCGCGCCGCAACATCATCACCGCCTCGCTTCGCGGCGAGCCGTCCGATGCGGTCAGCGTGACCTCGCAGAAGCCGGTAGCCGGCGATCGCTGGCTGCTGTGCAGTGACGGCGTCAGCGACTATCTGCCGGACGACGCGATCGAGGAGATCCTGCGAGACGTCGACGGGCAGCAGGATGCCGCGGAGATCATGGTCGGGGCGGCGCTGCAGGCCGGCTCTCGCGACAATGTGACGGCCGTGGTCGCAGACGTCTACGCGGGGATTCTGTCGGCCGGCGGGGTTGTCTTCGCGGGCGCGGCCACCGAGCTCTTCAGCGAAGACGCGCGACCGATCGCCGGCTGAAGCCCCGGCATCATTGTCGCCCAGGCGGCGTTCTCACGGGCGCACGTACATGACCTGAGGGTCGAACACGCGGGGGAGCACACCGTGAGCGTTCTCAGTGGGCAGCCCTTCGCGCACCCAGTACTCGTATCCTCCGATCATCTCCTTCACGGCGTAGCCCAGGCGAGCGAACTCGACGGCGCCCTTGGCGCCGGCATTGCAGCCGGGGCTCCAGCAGTACACGACCACCGGCGTCGTCAGGGGGATCTCCTTCGGAGCCCGTTCGGCGATGTCGCGGTACGGAATGTGGACAGCACCCACCGGGTGGCCCTGGGCCCAGGCATCGGCGCTGCGCACATCGACGAGTACAAAGGCTTCTCCGGCGTGCTGAGCCGCGTAGACGTCCGAGGCGTCGGTCTCGTGTGCGAGCTTGCCGGCGAAGTAGGAGAGAGCGTCAGTCATGGTTCGACGCTACGCGAACGACGAAGCGGCGAGGAGGACCGGGACGGTCACTCCTCGCCGCTTGACTGCCAGCCTGAGCGGCCGATTAATCCTCGTCTTTCGCGTCCTTCTTGTCGTCGTCGGGGACGATGACGTTCGAGGGGCGCACGGCGGTCTCACTCTGGTGGCCGTCGTCGATCGGGTGGTGCGGAGCCTCGCCGACACCGGCGCGCTCGTGCATGCCCTGGATCTCGGCATCCTCCTCAGCGGCGATGTGGTCCAGCGTGTGGTGCTGGTGGGCACGCGCTTCCTCGAGCTCCGCCTGAGTGACCGGAGCGAGGCGGTCCTCGAAGAACCAGCGCGACAGCGAAGCGCGGAAGTTCTCGTGCCAGGGGATGCGACCCTGATCGTTCGGACGCACCACGAGCGGCTGGTTCGTCTCGAAGTCGACGAGCTTGACGATCTCGTACTGGTCGACCGGCTGGTGGACCTCGATGTACTCCCCGCCCGGAAGGCGGACGATGCGGCCGGACTCGTAGCCGTGCAGCGCGATCTCGCGGTCCTTCTTCTGGAGTGCGATGCAGAGGCGCTTCGTGATGAAGTACGCGAGAACCGGTCCGACGAACAACAGCGCCTGCAGCGTGTGGATGACGCCTTCCATCGTGAGCCAGAAGTGGGTGGCGATGATGTCCGAGGACGCCGCGGCCCACAGCACCGCATAGAACG
Organism: Microbacterium sp. SCN 69-37; assembly: GCF_001724435.1. Classification (NCBI taxonomy): domain Bacteria; kingdom Bacillati; phylum Actinomycetota; class Actinomycetes; order Micrococcales; family Microbacteriaceae; genus Microbacterium; species Microbacterium sp. SCN 69-37. The sequence continues at coordinate 10,672 of NZ_MEEL01000026.1, read as the reverse complement.
TGACGCCGGCGGCACCGATCGCGGTGCGCGTCGCGGCGTTGCGCGGACGCTGGGCGATGTGGTGCTCGCGCTTGTCGCCCGTGATCCAGGCCTCGATGAACGGGTACAGCATCACGATCACGATGAACAGGCCCAAAGCCGTCAGCGGGATGAGGATGTTGAACGACCAGGTGCGGTCCCACAGGACGAACTCGAGGTGCGGCGGCACGAGACGCAGCGCGCCGTCGGCGAATCCGATGTACCAGTCGGGCTGCGTACCGGCCGAGACCGGCGACGGGTCGTACGGACCGTAGTTCCAGATCGGGTTGATCGTGAACAGGGAGGCGATCAGCACGATCACGCCGAACGTGATGAAGAAGAAGCCGCCCATCTTCGACATGTAAACCGGGACCATGGGGAAGCCCACGACATTGCTGTTCGTGCGGCCAGGACCGGCGAACTGGGTGTGCTTGTTCACGATCATGAGCATGAGGTGCACGGCGAGCAGCGCCACCAGGATGGCGGGCAGCAGCAGGATGTGCAGCGTGTACAGGCGCCCGACGATCTGAGTCCCGGGGAACTCGCCGCCGAACAGCAGGAAGGAGGTCCACGTTCCGATGACCGGAATGCCCTTGACCATGCCGTCGATGATGCGCAGGCCGTTGCCCGACAGCAGATCATCCGGCAGCGAGTAACCGGTGAAGCCTTCGGCCATGGCGAGGATGAAGAGGATGAAGCCGATCACCCAGTTCAGCTCGCGCGGCTTGCGGAACGCACCCGTGAAGAACACGCGGAGCATGTGCACGCCGATGCCAGCGACGAAGACCAGCGCAGCCCAGTGGTGAATCTGACGCACCAGCAGGCCGCCGCGGATGTCGAACGACAGGCGCAGCGCCGAGTCGAGCGCGGCAGACATCTCGACGCCACGCAGCGGGACGAACGCCCCGTCGTAGTGCGTTTCGACCATGGATGCCTGGAAGAAGAACGTCAGGAACGTTCCCGACAGCAGGACGACGACGAAACTCCACAGCGCGATCTCGCCGAGCATGAAGGACCAGTGGTCCGGGAAGATCTTGCGACCGAGCTCCTTGACCAGACCGGAGATACTGGTGCGCTCGTCGAGGTAGTTCGCCGCGCCGGCGACGAAGCGGCCGCCCAGCGGCTTCTCGTCGCGCGAGGTCTGAGGCGTGGTGTCAGGGCCTGTCTCGGTGACAGTCGCGGTGCTCAATGGCGCTCCCAGAAGCTCGGGCCGACGGGTTCGGTGAAGTCGCTCTGCGCGATGAGGTACCCCTCGGAGTCAACGGTGATCGGCAGCTGCGGCAGCGGACGGGCGGCCGGTCCAAAGATCACCGCGGCACCGTGAGTCACGTCGAACTGCGACTGGTGGCAGGGGCATAGCAGGTGGTGGGTCTGCTGCTCGTACAGCGCAACCGGGCAACCGACGTGCGTGCAGACCTTCGAGTACGCCACGATGCCGTTGTACGACCAGCTCTTGCGGTCTTCGGCTTCGACGATCTGCTCGGGCAGCATCCTCATCAGCAGGACGATCGCCTTCGCCTTCTCCTCGAGGTAGCCGTCGCTGTGGCTGAGCTCGGCGAGAGACTGGGGGATCACGTGCACCGCGGAGCCCAGAGTGAGATCGGCGGCACGGATCGGCTCGCCGGTGGGGTCGTGCGCGAGACGCTCACCCTTCTTCCACATCGTGTGGCTGAGCAGGGCGACCGGGTCGCCGGCGATCGGGTTCTCCGGGCTGGACTCGGGAGCCAGGCCGCGGAACAGGGTGATGCCGGGGAGAACCGACGCGACCAGCGCGGCGATCAGCGATCCGCGAATGGCGGTGCGGCGTCCGAACCCGGACTCCTCATTCGCCTCGCGGAAGACCGCGACAGCGCCCTCTCGCGTCACGTCGCGTCCGCGCGTGGCGTGACGCGGCTCGATGTGCTCCTTGTCGCTCATCACGGCCTTGGACCAGTGGATCGCCCCGATGCCGATTGCGAGGAGCGCGAGGGCGATGCCCAACCCGATGAACAGGTTGTTGTGGCGGATGTCGACGATCTGGCCGCTCTCGATCGGGAAGAGCATGTAGGCGGCGACCGCCCAGATGCTCCCTGCGAGAGAGAGGTAGAACAGCGTGTAGACCGTGCGGACGGCGCGCTGCATGGCGGCCGGGTCCTTATCGGTGATGCGCTCCCGGTGCGGCGGGAGGCCCGGGTTCTGCACGGGGTCGGGGACGGCGACGGCGAGCCCGGGGGAAGGCTTCCATGAAGCCCTCTCGTGCTCGAGTGCGTCTTCCTCGTGTGCCATGTCTCGTCCGTTCCCTACGTCAGTGCCGTTGTCCACGTGTGCCCGATCAGTTCGACTTCGCCGTGATCCACACGGTGATGCCGATGAGCGCGCCGATGCCGAAGATCCAGATGAACAGACCCTCCGAGACCGGGCCGAGCGAGCCGAGGTTGAAACCGCCGGCGGACTCGTTCTCCTGCAGGTACATCAGCGACGAGATGATGTCGCGCTTCTCGTCCGGAGTGATGGTCATGTTGTTGAAGACCGGCATGTTCTGCGGGCCGGTGACCATCGCCGCGTAGATGTGCAGCGGGCTGGTCTTGGTCAGTGCCGGGGCGTACTTGCCCTCCGTGAGTGCACCACCGGCGGCGGCGACGTTGTGGCACATGGCGCAGTTGACGCGGAAGAGCTCGGCGCCGTTGGCGACATCGCCCTTGCCGTCGAGGATGCGCGCATCCGGATAAGTCGGGCCGGGCGCCACGGACTGGGCCCAGGCCGCGATCGCACGGATCTGGTCCTCGGTGAACTGCACCGGCTTCTGAGGCGCCTGCGGCCCCTGCATCTGCAGCGGCATGCGTCCCGTCGACATCTGGAACTCGACGGCCAGCTCTCCGACGCCGTACAGGGAGGGTCCGTCAGCGGTGCCTTCCATGTTGAGGCCGTGGCACGTGGCGCAGTTGGCCTGGAAGAGCTTCTTGCCGTCTTCGACGGTCAGCGTCGTGGACGACGCGGACGCGGGCTCCGTCGCGGCCATCGCCGCCGACGCGCCGGCGTAGACGCCGCCGGTGACGAGAAGGCCGATGCCGATGAGCGCGGCGGCAGCCCACTTGCTGCGACGACCGGTCTTCTGCCGGGTGGTCTTGGTTGCCATGGAGGAACTCAGCTCCGCTTCTTACTTGACGACGTAGATGACGAAGAACAGGACGATCCACACCACGTCGACGAAGTGCCAGTAGTACGAGACGACGATCGCAGACGTCATCTCCTTGCGTCCGAAGTTCTTGACGGCGTAGGCGCGGCCGATCACGAGGAGGAAGGCCAGGAGGCCGCCCGTCACGTGCAGCGCGTGGAAACCGGTGGTGATGTAGAAGGCCGACGCGTACGAGCTCGCGCTGATCGGCATGCCCTCTGCGACGAGCGTCGCGTACTCCCACACCTGTCCGGAGACGAAGACGGCTCCCATCACGAACGTGAGGAAGAACCACTCCACCATTCCCCACTGGCGGAACTGCCAGATGGAGCCGCGACGATACGGCTGGAAGCGCTCGGCGGCGAAAACCCCGGCCTGGGCGGTGAACGAGGAGAGCACCAGGATGCCGGTGTTCACGGCCGCGAACGGCACGTTCAGGTCGCCGGTGCTGGCAGCCCACAGGTCGGGGGAGGCGTTGCGCAGCGTGAAGTAGATCGCGAAGAGACCCGCGAAGAACATGACCTCGCTGCCGAGCCACACGATGGTGCCGACGGCGACCGGATCCGGCCGCTTGACGGAACGCAAGGCTTGGGAATAGGTCGCTGGAGTGGTCGTCACGCTCCCCATTATGGCTGATTTCACAGCCGGTTTTCGCATCACTGAAGGTGCGTTCGACTTTCGGGGGGATTGGAGGGGCCTTCGGGCGCGCCGGGAGTTGGCTGGCAGAGTGCCGATAGGATCGGGGCTCATGGCGGAGCTCTATTCCTGGCCCGAAATCCTCACGGCGGTGCTCGAGCGGCGCGACCTCAGCGTGTCCGAGTCGACCTGGGCCATGCGGCAGGTGATGCGGGGCACGGCGACCCCGTCGCAGCTCGGTGGATTCCTCCTCGCGCTGCGCGCGAAAGGCGAGACGGTCGACGAGATCGTGGGCTTCCGCGACGCGATCCTCGAGGCCGCGCTGCCGCTGCCTGTGTCCGCCGACGTGCTCGACATCGTCGGCACCGGGGGAGACCGCTTCGGCACCGTCAACATCTCGACGATGTCGGCGATCGTGGCCGCGGCGACCGGAATCCCGGTCGTCAAGCACGGCAACCGCGCCGCCAGCTCCGCCTCAGGATCCTCCGACGTGCTCGGTGCGCTCGGCATCGATCTGGCACTGCCGCCGGAGCGAGTCGCCGAGGTGCTGGCCGAGGCCGGCATCACCTTCGCCTTCGCGTCCGCGTTCCATCCCGGCTTCCGTCACGCGGGACCGACGCGAGCGGAGCTGGGCGTGCCCACGGTCTTCAACTTCCTCGGGCCGCTCTGCAACCCGGCCCGCGCCGAGGCCAACGCCGTGGGGGTCGCCGCTCTCGACCGCGTTCCTCTGATCACCGGCGTCTTCCAGACACGCGGAGCGACGGCGTTGGTCTTCCGCGGCGATGACGGCCTGGACGAGCTCACGACCACGGGCCACAGCCGCGTGTGGGAGATCAGCCGAGGCGACATCCATGAGCACGACCTCGATCCGCGAGACCTCGGCATCCCTCTGGCGGAGATCGACGACCTGCTCGGCGGCGATGCGCAGCACAACGCCGAGGTCGTGCGACGGGTGCTCGACGGCGAGAAGGGCGCCGTGCGCGACATCGTGCTGCTGAACGCGGCCGCGGGAATCGTCTCGTACGACCTGTTCCGCGACGCCACGCAGGTGCAGCTGCCGATCGTCGAGCGTCTCGCCGACGCTCGCGACCGGGCGGCGGACGCCATCGACGACGGCTCGGCTCGCGGTGTCCTCAACCGTTGGGTCGAGGCAACGACGCGCGCTGTGGACTGACCACAGGGTTTTCTCCGGCCCGTTCCCCTGGTCCCGGCTCTCGTGAGAGCGATACCGTGAGGCAACAGCACGGCACCGAAGAGAGGACCCGCCATGTCAGAGAACATCGCTACCGCCGACACCCTTGAACCCCCGCAGAAGAAGGTCGGCTTCGTCAAGATCGCCGGCATTCTCGGCATCCTCGGCGGCATCGCGCTCATCGTGGTGGGTCTGGTCGTCTGGCTCACGGTCTCCAGCCAGCTGCGTGCGGAGAACATCACCGTGCCCGACGATGCGATGGCGTTCCAGGGACAGACCGTCCAGGGGCCGTTCACCGCGTACGTGCAGGCCGACATCATCCAGCACCACGCTCTGAAGGCGTCGGGGGGCAAGACCTACGCCGAGCTCGACAAGGACGACCCGGTGCGCGCGACGATGATGAACGCCTCGTTCCTGCGCGCCTCGCTGTTCACCTCCGTCGTCTCCTTCGGGGTCGCTGCCTTCGCGATGGGCGTGGGAATCCTGTCCATCCTCTTCGGTGCGGCTCTCACGCGGCTGGCCTCGGTGCCGGTCGTCGTGCGAACGGGCCCGCGCGCCGCGCGGGCCCGTTTCGCTGTCATGATGGCGTGCAGATGAAGCCGATCGACGCGCTGCGGGAGATCGCGACGCTGCTCGAGCGCGAGCGGGCGTCGCGATACCGCTCTGCCGCCTTCCGCACGGCGGCGGCAGCGATCGAGGATCTCTCGGACGACGAGCTCCGCGACGTCGCCGCGCTCCGCCGGCGCAAGGGCGTCGGCGACTCGTCGTTCCGCGTGATCCAGGAGGCGCTCGCCGGCGAGGTGCCCGCCTATCTGGCGGAGCTGCGAGACCGGTTCGCTCCCGCACGATCCACGCTGCGGGCGAAGCTGCGCGGCGACCTGCACTGTCACTCGAATTGGTCGGACGGAACGACCTCGATCGGCGAGATGGTCGACGCGGGGCGCGCCCTCGGTCACGAATACCTCGCGCTGACGGATCACTCGCCGCGTCTGCGCGTGGCCAATGGTCTGAGCCCGCAACGACTGCGTGCGCAGCTCGACGAAATACCGTCGTTCAGTGACGATCGCTTCACACTGCTCAGCGGTATCGAGGTGGACATCCTCGACGACGGGCATCTCGATCAGGAGCGGATGCTGCTGGGGCGGCTGGACGTGGTCGTCGCCTCGGTGCACTCGAAGCTGCGGATGGAATCGCCGGCGATGACCCGCCGTCTGGTGGCGGCGGTCTCTTCGGGTCAGGCGCACGTGCTCGGCCACGTGACAGGCCGGCTCGTGCGGGGCGAACGGGGCACGCGGCCGGCTTCCACCTTCGATGCGCGCGCCGTGTTCGCGGCCTGCGCGGCTCATGACGTCGCCGTCGAGATCAACGCGCGACCGGAACGTGAGGATCCACCGTCGGAGCTCATCGCTCTCGCGCTGGCGGAGGGGTGCCTCTTCTCCCTCGACTCGGATGCGCACGCGCCCGGTCAACTCGGTCTGATCGATGAGGGGGCGGCGCGTGCGGAGCGAACCGGTGTCCCGCCGGAGCGGATCATCACCACGTGGCCGCTGGACCGCTTGCGCGATTGGCTCGCACGCTGATCGTCAGGCGCGGGCCGTGATGGCGGCGATCGCGCGGGCAAGCGGAGCGCCGAGGTTCCACTCGGCATCCAGCCGCGCGGTGGCATCGGGGTCGGGGGAGTGCAGCGGTGCGCCGACGGCGGGAAGGTCGAGCGTGCGGACGACCTCGACGACCTGCGGGGCGACGGCGAGGTAGTCGTTCGCGGCGACGATCTTCGCACGAACGCCCGCCGCGAGGCCTCCGCGGGCCGCCTCGGCGATGATGCCGGCGAGGTCGCCGTGAGTGGCGAGAAGGGCTGCAGCCGTCTTCTCCCCGATCCCGGCGACGCCGGGCAGCCCGTCCGAGGCGTCACCGCGCAGGACCGCGAAGTCGGAGTACTGGCTCGCGCGCACTCCGTACTTCTCGACGACGGCAGCTTCGTCGAGGACTTCGAGCTTGCTCATGCCGCGTCCGGTGTAGATCACGCGCACCGACCGGGCATCGTCGACGAGTTGGAACAGGTCGCGGTCGCCCGTCACGACATCGACGGGACCGGCGTGCTGTGCCGCGTAGCTGGCGATGACGTCATCAGCCTCGTGATTGGCCCGACCGACCACGGGGATGCCGAGAACTGCCAACTCGTCGCGGATGACAGGGATCTGGGCCGTGAGCGGATCGGGGACCTCTTCGATGTCGGTGTCGTCGGCGACGACCTCGGCGACGCGGTGGGTCTTGTATGTGGGGATGAGATCGACCCGCCACTGCGGACGCCAGTCGTCATCCCAACAGGCGATGACGTGAGTGGGTTCGTATGTGGACACCAGCTTGGCGATCATGTCGAGCAGCCCGCGTGCGGCGTTGACCGAGGTGCCGTCGGGCGCTGTGACCGTGTCCGGCACGCCGTAGAACGCACGGAAGTAGAGGGACGCGGTGTCGAGGAGCATCAGGCGATCGGCCACGCGCTCATCCTGTCACGACGGTGCGACGGCGCGGGGTCAGCAGCCGGGCCCGCGCGGATTCTCGAGACAGGTCTTGTCGACCAGGGCGGTCTTGACGTCGACGATCTGCAGCGTCGTCGTGCCGGCGGGGATGTCGAGGTGGCCGGGCACATCGATCCATCCGTTGCCGAAGTTCGCCTGCGCCGCATAGCGCACGGTCGCCGTCGCGGTGTAGCTGCCGCGTGCGGCATAGGCGTGGCTGGTGTCGGTGGCGCTGAACTGCGCGCGTCCCAGCGCGGCCCAGGTCCGGCCGCCCGTGGGACTGTCGCGCGACGTGCCGTCGCCGTAGATGAAGCGGTACGACGTCGGCGTGAAGCGGACCGTGACCGGAAGGTCGAAGAGTGTCCCCGCCTGTTCGTGGACTCCGGCCGTCGCGACGAAGTTCATCGGCATGCCGACGATGCCGACCCCATCGGGTTCATCGACGAAGGGTGCGGATGCCGGAGCGAACGACGCCACGTCGCTGAGGGTCGGCTGCAGCACCACGACCGAGTAATTGCCCCGGCACAGGCTGTCGGTGCACGCGGGCGGCGGTGGCGCCGGCGCGGCCTCGGCATCGCCGCCATCGCCGCGGGAACCCCCGGAACCGCCAGATCCGCCCGGCCGCGTCGCGCCGATCTCGACCGACGATCCGGTGTTGGAGATCGAGCAGTTGCCGAGTGCTTGATCAATTGCTGAGCACGTCCGCGCCTGGGGAGCAACGATCATGTCTATAAGGAGAAGCGTTGCAAAGGTCGCCACGCCTAACATGCGTCCCCCTCGCTGCGTGGTTGAGTATCTGTGATCACCAGTGCGGTGGGGGTCTGCGCGCGCGGTTCAAATGTGAGTCTCAGGGGCACAATGTCAGCCATAGTCGTGTCGCCCTGCGGCGTGCCCGTGACATCCGTGACTCTTACGCTCGAGACGTCGAGGCAGGCGTCAAGCGTCATCGTCCCACTTTCCGCATCCTGCGTGAAAGCACTTAGCTTCACCACCCGGAAACTGCCCTCGATCGCCAGGCCAGCTCTGCTGCTGTCCTCGAAACTCCTCTGGTCGGCTTCTCGAAGTGCGCCGGCGGTCCACGCATAGACGTCTTCAAAAGTTGCGGGATCGGAGAAGGACACTTTGTTTAGGGCATCGACGTAGGCGCGGTAGGTCGCCTCGGCGGCGGCGAAGGCCTCGGCATCCGAGGAGAACGTCGAGGAGCTGGAGCTCGGCGCGGGCGACGGCGTGCTCTGCGGTGTGCATCCGACGATGCTCCCGGCCAGCGCGAGCGCCACCACTGCCGACAACACGTGTCTTCGCCTGGTCATGTCCCTCACGGTAACCACCGCGCCGTGCGCTCACCGCGGTTTTCCACAGCCGCACACGCGGCGCGCGCGAGCGCGCGAGCGTCGTAGAGTCGGGGAATGTCCTTCGGCGCCGCCTCCCCGCCACGCGGCCGTCGGCCCTCCGCAGCATCGCCGTGCCCGTGCGGCGGCGGCGCGTTCGCCGCATGCTGCGGTCCTGTTCTCGACGGTCTCGCGGCCGCGACGGCGGAGAAGCTCATGCGCTCACGGTTCACGGCGTTCGCGCTGGGCGACGCCGGTCATCTGCTGGCGTCCTGGCACCCCGGCACCCGCCCCGATCTACTGGAGCTCGACGACGACCTGTGCTGGGAGCGCCTCGATATCGATGAGACCCACGGAGGGGCGGGCGACGTCCGCGCCACCGTCGCGTTCCGGGCCGCGTGGCGGGAGCGCGGCACCGGCGCACGCGGCGTCCTCGCCGAACGGAGCCGCTTCCGTCGTCTCGACGGTCGCTGGCTGTACGTCGACGGCGTCGTCGACCCCGCGTAGCGTGTGAGCATGGCGCCCTCCCGATCGTCCCGCCGCGCGGCGCTCCCTGCGCCGGACGGCGCAGCCGGCGATGCGGAGTCGCTGCTGACGGTTCTCGTCGCGCTCGGAGCGAACCTCCTCATCGCCGTCGCGAAGACCGTCGCGGCGGTGCTCACCGGTGCGGCGAGCATGCTCGCCGAGGCCGCGCACTCGTGGGCGGACACCGGCAACGAGATCTTCCTCTTCGTCGCGACCCGCCGGTCGGCGCGTCCGCGCGATGCGCGGCATCCCACCGGGTACGGACGGGAAGCGTACGTGTGGTCGCTCTTCGCGGCGTTCGGTCTGTTCGCCGTCGGCGCCGGCGTCTCGATCATGCACGGGGTGCAGGAGCTGTTCGCGCCTGAGCCGGCCGGTCTGTTCGGCGTCTCCTACGCCGTCCTGGGTGTCGCGTTCGTCCTGGAGGGCGTCTCGTTCCTCCAAGCGCTGCGCCAGTCGCGTCGTCGCGCACGGGAGAGCGCGAAGGACGTGCTCGAGTACGTCATGGACACGTCTGATCCCACGCTGCGTGCGGTCTTCTTCGAGGATGCCGCGGCGTTGATCGGTCTGGTGATCGCCTTCCTCGGCATCCTGCTGCATCAGCTCACCGGATCTGCGGCCCCGGACGCGATCGGATCGATTCTGGTCGGCGTGCTCTTGGCCGTCGTCGCGATCGTGCTGATCCGCCAGAACCGCCGCTTCCTGGTGGGCGTCGCGGTCGAGCCGCGCGTGCGGGCCGCCGCGCTGCAGCGCCTCCTCGAGCAGACCGAGATCGCACAGATCACGTATCTGCACATCGAGTACGTCGGACCGGGACGGGTGTTCGTGGTCGCCGCCGTCGATCTCGTCGGCGACATCCCCGAGCATGCGGTCGCCGCTCAGCTGAACGCCGTCGAAGACCGACTCGCCGCGAGCCCCCGCGTCGCGTGGGCGGTGCTCACGCTCTCGCGGCCGGGGGCTCCGGCGTTGGATCCGGCCGACCCCGCCGATCCGCTGCGGGGCTAAGCGACGGACCCGCCGCCGCGCGGGATGCCCCCGACGGCGAGCCGGTGATTCTGATACCCTGGAGTGTCATTCGTGTGGCGCCACGCCGCACGCTCATGACACGCAATCCCTGACCGACCGCTCCGGCGGGGCATTCGTTCGTCTTCGTCCGTCTGCCGCTGCGCGATCATCTCGCGCCGGAGCCCGATATCCAACCCAACAAGGACAACCCACTACATGACTACCGCAACGACCGCCCCGGCCACCAAGCAGGTCGCCATCAACGACATCGGATCTGCTGAGGACTTCCTGGCCGCGG